>BFAR01000180.1 GCA_008974855.1 archaeon MnTg01 | reverse complement strand
AAATCTCATAAAGTAAAGTTCCGCTTTTTGATAGAACTCCAATATTGCCTAGCTTGAAAGGACTTGCAGGCATAATTCCTAACTTGATTACTTTTGGAATTAAAACTCCAGGAGTATTTGGCCCTATTATTATGGCGTCTTTTTTTTTAGCTAGTTCAAGTAGTTCTAGGGTGTCTCGAACTGGAACATGTTCCGGAATTGCAACTAAAAGTTTTATTCCAGCTTCTATTGCTTCTTTTGCTGCGCCTAAAAAGAACTTGGCCGGAACAAACATTATTGATATTTTAGAACCTGTAGCGTCTACTGCTTCTTTTACTGTATTGTAAACTGGAATATTTTTGTGTTTTTTTCCTCCTTTACCAGGTGTAACACCAGCTACAATGTTTGTTCCATATTCTAACATTCTTTGTGTGTGATATGATCCGTAGTTTCCAGTAATTCCTTGAATAATTACTGGTTTTTTGTTATAATCTGAATCACTAGGATTTCCTTGCAAAATTTCAGCGATACTAAGCATTTTTTCTTACCCCAATAACTGCTGCGTTAATTGCTTCTTCAACGGAATCAAACAATTGAGTTTGTGTATTCTTTAACATCTCTTTTGATTTTTCAGCTTCTGCTCCTTTCAATCTTGCATAAACAATATGGTCGATTAGTTTGTTTTTGTATGCCTTAATGAATGCTGTAGCAACAGTTGTAGTCTTTACTATTCCACCAAAAAGATTTACTAGTATTCCTTTTACATTTTCCATTTTACTAATTAGAATTAGAGCTTCATACACTGATTCTTCAGTAGCCCCGCCTCCTACATCTAGAAAACATGCAGGTTTACCGCCATTATCTGATAACATATCTAGTGTTGACATTACCAAACCTGCACCATTTCCAACAACTGCAATGTCCCCATCTAGCTCAACTAGTGAAAAACCACTTTTTTCTGCTCTCTCTTCCAGCTCAGTTTGTTCTTGATATTTTAACAGCTCAGGATGCCTAAAATTAGCATTATCATCTGTTATGATTTTACCATCTAAAGCAAGTAGTGAACCATCATCTAGGACTGCAACTGGATTAATTTCTGCTAGTTCTACCTCTTTTTCAATGGTAATCTTTGATAATTTTTGTAAAAAGTCTACAAAATCACTTACAGAATTTCCTTCAAGACCAATTTCTTTTGCTACATCTTCTGCTACCTGCTTATCAATCTCCCCTAATCCAATCTCTCGAATAACTTGATTTTTTACTGATTCAATCTCTACACCTCCGTCTGAAGACGAGATAATAGTATAGCATCGTTTTCCTCTATTCAAAAATACTGACAAATACAATTCTTTTTTAATTTCGGCCATCTTCTCAAGCAAAATAGCTCTTGTCTTTTCTCCTTTAACAGACATTTCCAAAATCTGCGGATACTTTAGTTCAAACTCATCTTGATTATGACATATTTGAATAGCGCCAGCCTTTCCTCTTCCCCCAACAGGAACTTGAGATTTTATTACAAATGGAAATCCTAATTCTTGTGCATCTTTTCGGCCTTGTTTAATATCCTTTGATGTTAGCCCTCTAGGAATCTTTATTCCATATTCTGCAAATAACTCCTTTGCCTGATATTCTAATAGGCGCATCTAAAAAAATTCCACGTTTCGTTCTTTATATTCTGTTATGATTATTTTAATTGGTCTTCAAGCAGATCTACAGTCTGTAAGAATAAATCGCGACTTTTTCTAAGAAGTCTATCTGGAAACTCATCTAGTGTAAAAACAAATTGTTGTTTAAAACTAGGTGGAAGCACTCCTCCTGATGTTACAAGCTGCTCAACAACATAATCTTTTGTCAAGGTACATACTATTTCTTCATAAGAACTATCTTCTTCTTCTAATGTCTGGCGGTATAGTACTATGGGAGAATTTGTTTTTGCTACAACTAGTGAACCCTTTTTCAAAAGCTCTGATAGATGGTGTATCTGCCATGAATCTAAGCTTATTTGCTTGACCAATACTTCAATTACGCAAATTTCTTATTTATTATCCCTCATTAGCTAAAAGCTAACTAATTACTCTACTGAAATCCTTATTTTCTGACCATCAATATCGTCATCTTTGTAAGATTTGCAGGATTCCTGAAAATTTACCTCTTTTACCCTTACAAGAAATGCAAGTTCGTCTTTTTTCTGCTTCATCATTACTAGTGATTCCGAATCTAGATCAAGAATAGATGCTTTGTTCAAAATATCTGTTGGTTTGTATCCTCTCTCTTTTCGTAGAGTTTGAAGCCTTCTTGCAAGATCTTTGATTAATCCTCGTGCCATCATCTCAGAATTTCTTTCTGTAGAAATAAACACGATAAAGGTATCACGTTTTGCAACTGCAAATCCTTCCTTCGTATCAAAATCAATGATAAAATCATCCTTTTCTAAACTAATTTTAGTGCCGTTAATATCAAAAGTAAAACTTTGTTCTTTTTGCAGCGTAGAAGATATCTTGTCTGGGTTTGTTTCTGAGAATTTTTGTAATAGTGACCCCATATTCTGTTTTGCTTTTGGACCAATTTTCTTTCTATCTAGCTCAATTTTAGGAACACTTGGAAGTCCAAGTTTTTCCATCTCTATTAACTGCTCTAGCCCCTCAAAATTATCTATTTCAAAAATGGTAAATTTTTCTACATTTAGCTGATTTTTCAATAGATCTGATAGTGTTTCTAATTTTCTCTTCTGGCCAGGTTGGACTGTGATTATTGCTTCAGCTAAAGGCCATCTTCTTTTTAGCTTTCCCTTCATTCTTGCTGCAGATGAAACTGAAACTACTTCTTTGAGTAAATCAAACGACTCTTCAATTTCTGGGGAAATTAATGACTCGTTTACATTTGGCCAAGAATCCAAAAGGATGCTTTGATTTTTAGCAAATGTTGTTTGGTAAAGATATTCAGTTGTAAAAGGACATATTGGATGCAACAAAATATCGAGGGTTCTCAATATTTCATGTAATACTGAATAAATTGCAAATCTTCTATCTTTTTTTGATTCATCCTCCTCCCAGAGCTCTCCTCTAGTTATCGGAATGTAAATCTGACTTAATGAATTAATTATAAAATCTTCAAGTGCTTTTGCTGCCTCATGAAATTTACATTTATCATTAAACTCATTGGAGCTTTGAATTAGTTTTTGAAGCTTTGATAGTAACCAAATATCTGGCGAATGCAAAAGATTTTTTTCTTGTGCCCATTGAATTGTTTTTGTTTCATCAAACTTGTCGTATTCACTATTTTGTTTGAAATACAAATGCAAGTGATATAATGTACTGAGAACTTGATATGGTCTTGACATTAGCTCATCTATACTAAAGCTAAGTGGTTCAATTGGGCTAGACTTCCACATAAAGTAGAATCTCACTAAATCTACTGGATATTTTACTAAAAGATCTTTTCCATTAATTACATTTCCCAAACTTTTACTCATCTTGTTTCCTTTTTTATCAAGCACATGTCCCTGAAACAAAAATGACTTGTATGGTGCAACCGACTCATTGTTAAAAATTACATTTTCAATTAATAGTGTATAAGCCCAGCCTCTTGTTTGATCTATGCCTTCTGTTAGAAATTGTGTTGGGATACTCTTAGAGTATTCTTCTTCAGATAGAGAAGAATATGGTGCAGAACCACTATTATGCCAAGTATCTAAAACATACTCTTCTCTGTTTGTATTGACACTACCACATTTAGAGCATTTTACTTTAAGATTATCAATCCAAGGTCTATGTAGTTCAAAATCAGGACCATCAGGAAGTTCTGAAGATGCATCAACTATTTCTTTTCTTGAAAATAAGGCAGTATATTCTCCGCATTCTTTGCATTTCCATATAGGGAGTGGGCATCCCCAAAATCTCTCTCTGGAAATACACCACGGATGCTTTTCTTTAATAATTCCTAGAAACCTATTTTTTGGCTGTTCAAAAAAATATTCTACATTTTCAGCAGCTTTTATTGCCTTGTCTCCTAGTCTATCTAGTTTGTAAAACCATCCTTTTCTTGCTAGCCATACAATTTTGTGTTGGGATCTCCAGCATAGAGGATACTTGTGTTTTATTTTTCCAATTTTTACTAGCGCTTTTGCATCACGAAGGTCTTCAACAATTTTTTCATCAGCGTCTCTGACAAATAGACCTTCATACTTTCCAGACTCTTTTTTGAATTTTACCTCATCATCAATTGGATTGAAAACCTTCACCTTTCTTTTATTGGCAATTTTAATGTCTTCTTCACCATTTGCAGGAGATAAATGTACAAGACCACTTCCTGTTGTTGCGTCTACGAATTCCTCCGCCACAGTTATGTGATAGTTTGATTCTTGTGCACATTCTTTAAGTCCAGGAATTTGTTCTAAAAGAGGATGGATGTATCGCTTACCTTCAAGATCTTTTCCCTTGACAGTTTTTTCTTTAGAAAAATTTTCAATTTTAATTTCACCCATTAGCTCTTCTAGTCTTTTTTCTCCAACAATCCAAGTCTCCCCATTTACTTTTACATAACAATAATTTTCTTCAGGGTTAAGACCGACCATTGCATCTGTAACTAAAGTAAATGGCATTGTAGTCCAAACAATTAAGAAAATATCCTCATCTTCCAGTTTTACTTTATAATATAGCGACGGATCCTTTACCATTTCATAGCCTTGGATAACTTCGGAATGGCTAAGTGATGTTTGACAACTTGGACAGTATGCAATAACAGTAAAGTCTACTTCTAAAATTCCGTTCTCATAAGCCTTCTTTAGAATTTGCCACTCTTTTTCAATAAACTCATCTCTAAAAGTCCAATATGCTTTTTGTTGATTAAATGACATACCAAGCAGCTCATCTACTTCAACCCACTTCACATGGTATTTTTGAACCAGTTTTTTACATTCAGAAACTAGTTTTTCAATTCCAACTGATTTTATTATTTGAGTTTTGCCTCCAGTTACTCCCAGCTCCTTTTCTGCCTGAAGCTCAACTGGCAATCCTTGAGTATCCCAACCTGCATTGAAAACTACCTTGTTGCCCTTTAATGTCATATACCTATACCAAAGATCCTTCATCACACGACCCCTTAGATGCCCTGCATGAGGAATTCCATTCATTGTGGGAGGACCCTCGATGAACATAATTTTTTGACCTTTTTGGGGGGAATCAAAGATCATTTTATGTAAATCTAAATCTGTAAGATAAGCCTTGATTTGTTTTTCAATCTTTTTTGAATCAAACTGTTTATCTAATTGCATTTAATCAAAATCTAATCTTGGATTATATTATAGTTTAAAAAACAAAAATTATTGGTTAATGTTTTGGTGATAGGCTCTGGAGGCAGGGAGCACTCTTTAAGTTGGAAATTGTCTCAAAGTTCCAAAGTTGAAAAGGTTTACACTGCACCTGGAAATGGGGGAACAGAAAACAATGTTCCAATTCCGGTTGATAGAATTGAGGATTTAGCAGAGTTTGCTCAAAAAAATAACTGCTTTACAGTTGTTGGGCCTGAAGCTCCACTTGCTTTGGGAATTGTAGATTTTTTTGAAGAAAAAAATTTGAAGATTTTCGGACCTAACAAAAAAGCTGCACAATTAGAATCAAGTAAGATTTGGGCAAAAAACTTTATGAAAAGAAATAATATTCCTACTGCAAAGTTTGAAATTTTTGATAATGCTAAAAAAGCAACCGAGTATGTTAAATCAATAAACCATCCAGTAGTCATTAAAGCAGATGGATTGGCTTCTGGAAAAGGAGTCATTGTTTGTAATAGTACTGAAGAGGCTCTATCTGCAATTGATACTATTCTTGTAAAGAAAACTTTTGGTGAGGCAGGAAATAGAATAATTATTGAGG
>BFAR01000179.1 GCA_008974855.1 archaeon MnTg01 | reverse complement strand
TAGCTTTTATCCAAGATTCATCATAATTGTTTCCTTCAAGAATTACTTTTGCACCATAACCCCTAGTTGCAGATACTTTTGCAGGCGAAGCATTTTTTGGCATAACTACAGTACATGAGATATTTTCTAAAGACGATGCATAAGCTACTCCTTGAGCATGGTTTCCAGCAGATGCTGTAACTACACCTTTCTTTTTTTCATCTTCAGTTAATGATTTAATTTTATAATATGCACCCCTTATTTTGAATGAACCAGTTTTTTGTTGAAACTCTGATTTGAGGTAAACTTCAGAACCCACCAATTTACTAAATATTGGAGAGTATGTTAGAGATGTTTTTCGAATTACATCTCCTCTCTGAGATTGAGCTTTTTGTACATCCTCATATGTGGGTGTCATCGGATTCATGATTTAGTTATTCTATTTTAATTCTTGTAAAGGTCTAAAAAAGAACTATCAAAAATTCGAATTAGAAATTAAAAAATTCATCATTGTTGAGAGATTTTGTGGTTCAACATTGATCTACAACACCTACTAGAGGACATATAGTAATTTCCCTAAAGATTCATTCTCCAATAGGTTGCAGATTCTTAATTTGTATTATTTCAAACACTTTTTGCAAAAACCGTTTTTTCATATATTCAAAATTTTTATAATTTCATCTAATCTATTAAGTAGTTTTTCTTTTACATTTTCTGAAATTTTTTTTGTGTTAAACATACCCTCCTTAACATTATTTTTAACATGTTCTAAATCTAGACTAAAAAGAAATCCCTCTTCTCCAGTAACCAACTTTGAATCATCGATTAGAACTGCACTAGTTTGATAACATTCCATCAATAAGTTATCTAGCTCATCAAACAATTGTTTTTTTCGTTTAAGAAGACTTTGAACATCAACATCTGATAGACCATCAATGTCATGATAAATTTTGTCACGTAGTTCATCATTCTCATAAAATAATTCAAAAAGATCTTTGTGTGCAAGATCATCATATCCAAGATCTTTGAGTTTTTTAATAATATGTTGTTCACCTTCGTCTGCAAGATTAGTTTCGGTGTTTTTTGTTTTATCAATAATTTGTGACAATTCTTTTTGAAATTCTATCACTTTGTTATCTAGTTTATAATATAATAAAACATGAAATTGAATTGACATGTGACCTGAAGTGATATAGTTTCCCTCTATTGATTCAAATTTTACGAAGATTCTTCTTAAATCTTCATTATTTGTGACGGTTATATCTTGAGAAGCCCAACCCTGCAGTTTTTGAATGGTTTTTTTAAAAAATTCTTGTACAAGCATAGGATCAAAAGTAGTTTGTTCGGCAATTGTGCTATCGCCTAACATTCCTTTTACAGTAACCGTTCTAGTTGCTTTTTTCATTTTTTCAAGAAAAATTTCTTGAATTTTTTTATTTTTTTCATTCAATTTTTGAATAAATTCATCTGAAGAACTAGTGCCAAGACGCACATTTCTCATATGGATTCATCCAATAAAATCCTACAGTAACATCTCAAAACCATAGGAATGATTTAATCACTTTTCTACTAGTTTTTATAGAAAATATTCTGAATTAATATAGTGGAGGTCGAAAAAATCATTTGCTGGAATTGTACTGCCGAAATAATCCAGTATTACGATAAAAGCTATAAGGGAAAACGAGCCAGATGCACAATATGTGGGGTAGATTTTCCGCTAGAGTGACCACCAAAAATGACTGAAAACCAAGAAAATTCTAATAATAATTCAAAGAATGAAAATTCAGACGACCGGGAAAAACCTGATTCTGATTTAAAAACTAACTCCATTGATCATAAATCTTCGGATTATGTAGATATGGTTCTTAATAGAAAAGGGGCAAAGGTAGTAGATTCTGAAACTTTGATAAAAGAAACCCAAAAACGAGTTTGGTCTTCATTAAAACAAGGTTATGAATATGAAGACACAACCATTGATGAATCTGATAAATTTCTTCGAGAGCTTATTTCATCTAGAGTCAACATGATAGTAGTATACGTTGATTTAGTTGGTTCTACAGAAATAACACTTTCATTACCTGAAGAAAAAGTAGCAATCATCATTAGATCATTTGCACAAGAAATGTCAAATGTAATAAAACGCCATGATGGTTTTGTTTTAAAATTTGTTGGAGATGCAGTTATTGGATATTTTGTTGCAGAAGCCTTACCATTGATTGCTGTTGATAATGCAGTAAGTTGTGCAAAGGCCATGATAGATGTTATTGAAAAAGGGATGAATCCAATCTTAGATCAATATGATTATCCTGAATTAAAAGTAAAGATAGGAATGGATTTTGGGAAAAACATTATAGTCCGATATGGTTCAAACAAAAAAAATTCTCATGTAGATATATTAGGACCTTCCATGAATCTTGCATCAAAGATTCAACATACTGCGTATCCTAATCAAATTCTAATCGGAGAAGATGTCTACAAAAGATTGCATGCAAACATGCAAAAACAATTTAATCAAGTTGTTTGGACTCAAACACATTGGAAATATCATGATAGAGAAACTGGAAAATTATATCCAGTCTATGCTTATGTGGGATAATTATTTCTCAAAAAAAATTTTATTATGATTAAACTGTAAATTTATCAGGGCATTCTACATGTTCGTAATGATGGTCTGTAAATTTATCATCAACTACATAAATTACAATTTTATGTAATTCGTAAGTTCGAATATTTTTTTTGCATTTAAGGCAATGTTTTTTTCTTAATTCCTTCATTTCAAGAATGGCGATCTAGGAACTCTATAAGGATCAGCGATCAGCTCGATCTGACTAAAAATGACTGTTCCTTCACAAGGTGCTGTCTAAATCCTCAAGAGCAAACAAAAAATACCCCCAAACTACCCCAAATTGTATGGATTTTTTCGATACTTGGCATAGCATAGAGCTTTCTGGAATTCATCCAGAATTTGGAATACCAATGTCCATATTTCCAAGATACCCTCCAGGCATTTCTCATCCATCTCACGTGACTTTCAACCAAAAACGTTTGAAAGAAAAGTTCTTCAAAGATAATGCATCGATTAGCGCTAAATTACATGATTTTAATCAAATGTATCAAAAGTTTGCTTCGGGTTTATTTGAATTAGCGTATCCAGCACTTCCACCTGGTCATCCATTATATTCCAGACAAGAATCAACAGTTTCACTTCAAAGTGAAAATACTAAATTAAGAAAAGAAAATATTGATTTAAAAAAACAGTTATCAAATAACAAAAAACAAAATAATATAATTAATTAAATAACTTATAGATATTTTTTGTATTTATCAAAAATCATATTTAACATGTTTTTTTCCTCAGATGATAAATTTAGCCCATCAAATGAATTATTTTGCAATTTTGAAAGAACTGTTCCAAGAAAAAGACGTTCTTTACTTTCAAAATAATCTTTAGCATTTGAACATTGTAATAATTGAATTTTGATAATTGTGCCAGGTTTTGTCATAAATATCATAATCTTATCTTATTTTTGATTAATTTTAATATAGGCTATTTTCTAGTTCATTTATGGTTAAAACCCCTCAGGAAAAATGGAAGGAGTCAATTGTAGCCTATAGAAAAAAATGTCAAAAGATTTTGAATCTTTCAAAATCTATTCGATATGCAGGAATAATTAATGAGTATGGTAGAACCCTAACGGGTTTAGTCAGACCAAATACAACTCCACTCTGGTCAGCAGAACAAGTCAAAAATGAATTCTTTATTATATCAACTCTAATGACTTTGAGAAAATCATATGCCAACAAAGTTGGCGTGCTAGATTTTATGCATTTATCTCATCCCAAAGTTACAGTTCTAGCGTTTCAGAGAAAAAATATTACGTTTTATGTATCAGTTGATGTTAAAACAAAAAATATTGAAGCCTTAATTTCTAAAATAAAAAAAATTCTTTAGGCAGGAGTAAATCCTTGATAACCAGCAGTTTGTTGAGTTTGATCTTTAAACAATGGCTCAAAAAGTGAAATCATATACTCATCAGGATCCAAAACAATTGCATTTATTCCTGCATCTCTTTCCACAGGTTCTCTGTAAATTTTGACCCCTTTTGATTTTAATTCCTCTATTGATGATTTCAAATCACCTACCAAAAATCCAAGCATTATGCCATTTTCAATTGAAGTTCCTTGATGCGGGGCCGTAAGTGATGCAGGATGTAGACTAACTAGTGCTCCAGCAGTTCCCAAATCGACCCAAGTTCGTCTTTGCTGTTTAATCGGCAGTCCAATAATTTCATGATAAAATTTAATAGATTTATCAATATCCTTAACAGCAAGTATGACATTCCCAACACGTTTTACATTCATGTTAATCTAATACTCGAGTAAATTTACAGGCCCCAAGTTAAATCCTTTTTCATTGAACCTCTACCATTGTTTCGGTTCTCTCTACACCTGAAATGGTCTGAATTTCAGTAGTTATATTTTTGATTTCGGATAGTTGATTAACATTAATTAATGCCACTGCGTCAAATTGGCCACTAACTGGAAAAGAATCATAAATTGATTTAATTTTTCGAAGTCTGGCTGCAATGAGTTTTTTTGGAGATTTTACTAAAACTACTGCTTTTACCATCCTAAATTCACTTCCACTTCAATCAAAGTCTCAGTTGTAACTATATCTTTAATTTTTTTAAAATCAATAACCATACTGTTTATTTCATCAATTGAACCTAGTAATAATACACTAATGTCTGCCCGTCCAGTAACAATCATAATTTCTTTAATCAATTTACGCTTTTTCTTTAAAATCTTAACTACATTATCAACAGTGCCTGCTTTGATTGAAATTAAACAAAGAGCACGCATAATAATAACATAATATGTCACATCAGTTATTTACTTTGCTTAATAAGAAAGGAATAATTTAGTCAGATGAAGTTTCTTGAGACCTTGCTTCCTCTAGATACGCCCTTCTTTCTTCTATTTCCGCATCTTTATCAATTTTTATATCTTCATCAATAATTATAATACCTGTATCCTCTGCAGCAATACTCTCATTTTTTGGTTTTTTACTCTTTGTTTTAGAACTTTTTTTCTCAGTTGACTTAGAATTAGTTTTTTTTATGGTTTTTGATTTTTTGGTTGTCAAGTAAATACAGATTGAAAAATACGAATCCATGTATTAAAAGATTGTGTAGAATTAGATATGAAAATATCATAAAATTCAATATTTTAAGAGTTATTTTTTACTTTATTTTCAAAATTATTTAAAAAGAGTGCCGCGGGCGGGACTTGAACGCGCGACAGCTCGGTCTTCAGCCGAGTGCTCTCCCGGGCTGAGCTACCGCGGCACATTGAAAATTCTCTAAAATAGGGGATTAAAGTGTGTCTACGGTTTCCAAATTATATCATTAAAGCCATTTTTTTTGTTAACTGTTCTTGCAATAACAAAAAGTAAATCTGAAAGTCTATTGAGAAATTTTATACATTCGTCATTGATCTTTTCTTTTTCGTTTAATGAAATTACTATGGTTTCTGCTCGTCTGGCAATTGTTCTAGATATATGAATTAAGGAAGCTGCTTCATGTCCTCCAGGAAGAATGAAGTTAGTTATTGGAGGTAGTTCATTTTCGAGCCGATCTATAGTTTTTTCAACATTTGTTACCATTTCTTTAGTAATTCTATTTTTCATATTTGTCAAATCAGGATTAGACAAATCGGAACCTGCTACAAAAAGATCATTTTGAATATCTCTTAACAAATTTTCAATATCATCATCGAATTTTTTTGAAAGGATTAATCCGATAGTAGCATTGAGCTCATCTATGGCACCATATGCTTTGATTCGTAGATTTGATTTGGATATGCGTTTTCCTCCTTGTACTCCGGTTGTTCCATCATCACCAGTTTTTGTATAAATCTTCATAGAATAATTTAGTAGGTGTAGATTTAATACCTTGTTTTTTGTATCGACGTTTATGTCTGATGTATCTTGTCCTTATTGCGACTCTGCTTTTGAAAATAAAGATGAATTATCAAAACATATTGATAGAATTCATCATGGTTCTGGTCTATTAGAAGGAGATACCAGGAAATTCTAAACTTGCTTGAAGATTTTTTTAAAATAATTATTGATTTGAAAAATGTTCAAAGAAAAGGTTGGATGCATAAACTTGAGATAAAAAATCCAGAATCGGTTGCAGATCATAGTTATTCTATGGCATTAATGGCAATGATTCTATCTGAATTACATAAATTAGATACAAAAAAAATTGTTAAAATGACATTGCTTCATGATCTTGTAGAATCTGTAGTTGGAGATTTCACTCCTGAAGAAATATCTAAACCAAAAAAACTAGAATTAGAAAATACTGCTATGGAAAAAATCCTCAATATTCTTCCAGAAAATTTAATTGATGGGTATCTGAAAATTTGGAATGAATTTCAATTAGG
>BFAR01000178.1 GCA_008974855.1 archaeon MnTg01 | reverse complement strand
GACAAATCCGTCTATATCATTGGTTCTGACATGATCCTAACCGTTATCGAACCCGACTGGGACCTCGATAACGATGGAGCAGAGACCTATGATCTTGATGTGATTGAATGGGATTCTGATGCCGCTGATGTTACCATGGGTAACGCTGGTGGTGAAGGAGCCGCATTTGATCCAGAACCTTCTGACTTGAGGGAAACTGGTGACAGTACTGGAATCTTCCAGGTTGTTATCGAAATCCCTGAAACCTTAGAGGGTGACAAGTTAGAACGAGGCGAAGAAATTGAATTAGAATATACCGACTGGGGTCCATCTGGAGCAGACTATGTTGGTGACGAAGATGAAGATATCAATCTTACAATCTTTACATCCAACTTTGGAGCTACAGTGGAACTTGATCAAAAAGTATACACTTGGACTGACAAAATTTACATTACTATTGTCGCACCCGATCACAACTTCGATAGTGACTTGATAGATGAAATTGGTAACTCAGCTGAGGACCCAATCAAAGTCGCAACTCGATCTGATGATCTCGACGATTACAAATTAGTCGAAACAGGTACCGACACAGGCATCTTTACAGGTGAAGTAATCCTTACTGGATTTGCAACACACGATGCTGATGGTGATGGATTACCAGGAGATGCCTCAGGCATTACTGGAACGTCAACAGGTGGAGTAGCCGCAGGACCAACCGACGGATTCCTAGCAGCTGACGATGACGATGGTATTACAGTATCCTTTGAATTCTCTGAGGATGAAACTGTAGTAGGATCTGCATTAATCAGATGGAATATCGGTGAAGTTCAGTGGTTAGAAGCAAGTTACCCAGCAACAGGAACAGGTGTAGTACGTGTAGTTGACCCAGACTTGAACTTGAATCCCGAAGCAGTCGACAACTTCGATGTCGACGTTTGGTCAGATTCTGACGCCGGAGGTATTGACCTTACTGTAACTGAGACTAATGAGGCAACCGGAATTTACGAAGGAACAGTGTTCTTCACTGTATCTGACGAATCTTCTGGTCACAGACTCAGAGTCGCAGAAGGTGACACAATCACCGCAGAATATGAGGACAATACACTACCTGACCCATACACAACTGCAGATGAACTCGATATTACCGGAACCGCAATAATCGGAACAATCGTACCTCCACTTGAAAGGGCACCAGCTTCTGGTATCCGTGTGGTAGATGCATTTGGTAACTCACTAGGTGAGATATCAGTGGATCAACAAGTACAGATTACATCCGACTTGGCGAACGGTCAAGACAGAGCTCAAGCATTTGCATACTTGGTACAGGTCCAGGATAGCAACGGAGTCACAGTCTCACTAGCATGGATTACTGGTTCATTAACTGCTGGACAATCATTTAGCCCAGCATTGTCTTGGATACCTGACGCATCCGGAACATACAGTGCAACCGCATTTGTATGGGAGAGCGTTGATAATCCAACTGCATTATCACCACCAGTCACAACTTCTGTAACTGTCATATAAGACTAGAAACATCAAACTTTCCCTTTTTTCTTTTTTTTGAATACTAAAGACAACGTAAGTTATAGACAAGATCATTTTTTCAGAAGTAATATCTATGAGTAGAGGAGCTGTAATCTAATTGAAAATAATAGTATGCATTTTGTTGTTAACTGTTATCGTAAGTATAGTTCCAACAATATATGCAGAAGAATTAAAAGTATTTACAAATCGTGCAGCCTACACAGATGGAGATCCACTTTTTGTTTATGGAGAAGCTCTATCAAACGAAAATTTGATAATAAGACTATTTGCACCTGATGGAACTATTGCAATCTTTGAACAAGTAATAGTAGATTCAGATGGTTCTTTTAACTTTGCACTGTTTACATGGCCAGAAACATCTACACAATTTCCATACGGAACATACCAAATTGAGGCAATAAGTACAATTCAGAATGGCATATCTAGAACAGTTGATGTAAAATTTACTTCAACATCAGAGTTTATTCAAGTTCCAGTAGAGCGTCGAGTCACAACATCAGTTTTTGCACCAGAAATTGCTGCAATAAATAAACAATTTAGAGTATTTGTACAAACAACTAGTGATGGTCTTCTAATTGGGGGAGATCCAAATGAATTATTGAGTACCTCTCACGTTCACCTTCCTTCAGAACAAGTAGTTAGCTTCTCTAAATCATTTGAAACACTCCATGAAGGATTGTACTATATCGATTTTACTCCAACGCAAAAAAGTACATATGTTTTTCATATGGTTACATTTAGTCAGGGAACCATTTCACATGGTTCTGCCGCTACCACGGTTTTAACACAAGACATTGGAGGAGTTGCCGAACAAATCGTCGAACTAAACGAAGTTCTAGATGAAACAGCAGCAGAGCTTGACATATTGACCTCAGAGATCGAAGATTTTGGCTCAACTCTTAAGAGTGCAAGTAGTAATATTGATACCAGCGTAATGGCAATTACTGCATCTGTTGAAAGCATTGATGAGTCATCAGGACAGTTAAACGCTTTATTATTCCCAATAGTCGCATCTGTTGGAATTATAGTAGCTTTACAGATTGCAATATTTGCAAGACGACGATAGCGTTTGTTAAAACAAACATAGCTATAATAGTAAAAAACACCTGTTCCAAATAATGAGTAGGATGTTGGCAGTATTTTTATCAATAATGCTTCTCTCCTCTGTTCTTGGTGGAAGCACATACGGATTTTTGGGAGGTGATCTTCCCCAACAAAATTCATTACACTCTGATAAATTAGAAATTGAGCTTTCCTCAAAAATTGTAAAGATAGAACCTACCTCTAAAACAGAACAAAATTCAGTTAAAAGATATCTGATTTTTGGATCAGGTTCGATATCAGGAGTAAACTCAGTTAAAAGTAACCTAATTCATTCAGTCAAAACAAGCGTAGGATTCTTCTCAGTAGGAGTTCTTACAGAAAACGAAATAATAAAACTAAAATCTTTAGGATATAATATTGTAGAAGATTTTCTTTTAGACTTTCATTCTACAGAATCAACTGATGAAATTCCAGATGTTTCAAAAATTGCAAGTATTGTAAAATCTGAAGACGCGTTTAGAAAATATGGTTACAACGGAACCGGTGTTACAATTGCTATAATAGATACTGGAGTTGATTTTTCAAATCCTGATATAATGGATTCACTTGCAAGAGATAAAAATAATCATCCTATAATGTTAGATGCTGATGGTCAAGGAATAGTACTAACTAATGCAACATTTGTTGCAAACATTAACGAAAATGGAATAATTAGGAACTACACTAAAACCTTACCGGAAAATGCAACATCAACAGTGTACATTACTCGTGATGGTGTATTCTTAGACATGAACCAAAATGGAAATGGTACAACAATATCAGTTTACAATTCATTTTTCCCACAGGAGGGAATTTCTCCAGTCTTTAATGGTACTATTTCTGATGACATGAAAATTGGAGAAAATAATAGGGATTTTATTATATCAAAGAGTGGAAACTACCAATTCGGAGTAATCTATCAAGGCACACTACAGGGTTCACTAGCTGGACTTCAAGTAGTTCCAGTACTTGTAATTGATTCACATACTCCAGGATTATACGATACTATAATACCAGATCTGTCAACTGCTTGGGAAGATTTTACAAGATTTGATTTAGAAAAAGGCGAAAAAGCGGATTATGATTTTGATTTTACAGATGAAAAACCAATTGTTCTTGGAAGCGGAAATGAACATCTGATTTACGACTTTGATGATGATGGCAAGTATGATTATAGTGCAGGAACAATTGGTGCACAAGTCATGGATGTCTATGGTGTAATTAAGGGAGATAAAGCTGAAATAGATGACGATCTTCGAGCTATTAACGGTACATTACTTCCAGCAATGGATCCTGCAGGAACATTCTTTGGAGTAATGACAGATGGTGTTGGTCATGGCACATCAAGTGCGGCATCTATTGTTTCTAAAGGTGTTGTGGAGTACGATATTTACAATAATACAAGTAAATACAAAATTAAAGGAGTAGCGCCAGGGGCAAAAATTATTCCAGTAAAGGCATTATGGTTTGGTGATACTGTATACTCTTGGTTATGGGCAGCAGGATTTGATAGCAAAGATAACAAATGGGTATTTGAAGGAAAACCACGTGCAGATATAATCTCAAATAGTTGGGGTGTTTCAAATTTTCCATCACTACAATCAGGACCAGGACTTGATATTCTTTCATTAATTCTTAGTGTTCTTGTTGTTCCAAATACATTAGATGATAATTATCCTGGAGTTACAATTGTAATTAGTGCAGGAAATTCGGGACATGGTTATGGAACACTTGGATTACCAAATGCTTCACCTTTTGGTATTACCGTTGGAGCTACAACTAACAATGTTTTTGTTGGTTATGGACCGTTTAAAGATCAACCACGATTTGGGAATACAACTGAACACAAAAACAATGTTGTGGACTTTTCAAGCAGAGGACCTGGAGTTATTGGAGATCCAAAGCCCGATTTGATGAGTATTGGAGCATATAGCTTTACACCAACTACTATATCAAAAGATGAAAAAGATCCTGCACAAAATGCTTTTACACTTTTTGGTGGAACTAGTATGGCAGCACCACTAGTTTCAGGTAGTGCAGCTATTCTAATAGAAAGCTTGAAAGAAAATTTACAAAATTATGATCCTTTCAGAATTAAGAATATCTTAATGTCTACTGCCACAGATTTGTATAATGATCCTCTTACACAAGGCTCAGGACTAGTCAACGTATATGATGCAGTCCAATTTGTTAATGGAGATGATGATGTATTTATCGTTCATAATGATGCATCATATGCTAATATCAAGGAAATTTTAGACGTTCCAATTAATTCGTTAAATTCTACCTTGTTTGGACTAGACAAATTTGAACTTGTTGGAAAAAAACTCCCTCAAACAAGCTGGTTTGCAGGAAGACTTCTTCCAGGAGAACGAAGTACCGCCGTATTTACAATTGAAAATCCTTCTAATAATTTCCTAGACATTACAATTAAACCTCAAACTCTAAAATTGATTAAAAAAACAGAATTTAATGAAACTACTTCTGTTCGTTTACAGGATTCAATAGTTAACAAATCTGATACGTACATTCCCAATTTTTATAGATTAGTTGATGCAAAGGAGCATCCAAATCTTTCTTCATATTTTGATGAAACATATCCAATTCCTAATGATGCTACTTTGATGATTCTTAATGTAAATTTCCCGTTTAATGATTTTATGAATAAAACAGACTTGATCTATGCAAATGATTTGAAAATCTCATCACTTTATTTGTATGACTGGAATGACAAAAATAACGATACAAAAATTAACACTGATGAAATTTCTATGGTGCATAGAGGAGGATCTTGGGGAACTGTTCAAGAAGTTCGTGTTTCTGAACCTAATAAAAAATTTGAAGAAACTCCAGTAGTTGGAATTTATCCTGTACCTACAAGACATTCCTATTGGCTTGGTGACACACAAAAAAATTCAACATCAATGGATTTTACATTGACTAGTAGCTATTACAAAAAGGATAATTGGGATTTGATTTGGATTGACAATCAACAAATCCAGATTCCTCCAAAAAATTCTACTGAAATCACTGCAACTTTGGTTGTACCAACTAATTTTCAATCAGGTGTGTATCAAGGCTTTCTAACATTTGATGGTGAGAAACATACAGCCAATGTACCAATTTCATTTGCAGTAAAAAAACTAGTTGATAAAAAAGATAGAATTGTATTTATTACTAGCTCAGATGAAGAGGATGTTCTTTATCGGAATGGATTTGTAAAAGGTGCTTTTGATATGGTAAATCGTTACATGTCAGGTGACTGGAGACAATATTATTTTGAAATTGCTGATGAAACTATTAACGCAGGCTCAATAGACTTTTCTTGGGAAGACCGTGATACAAGTGTTTCTGCATTTGTACTTGATCCAAAAGGAAGAATTGTTCAAACAAATGTGCCCTCAGGAGTTTTTGGCGAATTTATGAACTGGCCATCAAATGATTGGCTTGGTACTAGTGCATTTAGTCAAGGTGGAGGATTTTTCCCTGTAAAGAACAAAGATGACACTTCATCTGTATTATTTATGCCAATTAATCAGACAGGAACCTACACACTATTATTGCATGCAACTTTGTTTGGTGGAAATTCTCTAACAGAACCAATCTCTATTGCAGCTAAATTCACAACAATACTACATGATGACAAGGAACCACAAATTCGATTAACTATCCCAGAAGTTGTAAATAAACACATTGCAATAATGCCACAAATAATTGATGACAATCTTGATGAAGTAAAATATTTTCTAGATGATAAAGAATTTAATTTTACTTCTAATTTCATTGAATCAAGATCAATTAAAGACGGTTCACATGAGCTAAAAATATTTGCAACAGATATTGTTGGATTTAATGTAACTAAATCATTTACATTAAATGTTGATAACACAGATCCAACTCTAATAATTAATTCGCCATTAGATGGTATCACAGTATCAGAAACTTTGTATATTGATTTTGAAGTTCTTGATGCAAACTTTCCTGATAGTGGCGGGCTAACCATTATTTTACCTAATGGCGAGATAAGAGATCAAAC
>BFAR01000177.1 GCA_008974855.1 archaeon MnTg01 | reverse complement strand
TCAGAAATTGCCGCAGGATCAGCTGGAGTAACTTTGAGTTTAGAAACTGAAGGGCAAAAACATGCTGAAGAATTAATATCTCATTTAGAAAAGAAAAATATCAATTTCAAAATTCTCTCCTAATTTTCATTTAAATTTTTTTTTAACGAATTTAGTTAGCCCAACTTTTTTCAGTTCTTCGGATTCTTTTAAAACAGAACTATGCTGATCTTGTTTATACTGTTTTAATTTCTTCTTTAAATCCTGAAACTGATTTCCAAGAATTGTTACAGCATAAATTCCTGCATTACTAGCCTTGTTTATCCCTACTGTAACTACCGGCGAGCCAGTAGGCATTTCAGATATTGACAGGAGAGAATCTAATCCTCCAAATGCTGAAAATTTATGTTTTTGAGATTTATTATCTTGTTTATCATTATAGACTAGAATCGGAACCCCAATTACAGGAATTATTGTGTGTGACGCAATCATTCCTGGAAGATGAGCAGCACCTCCAGCTCCCGCAATAATTATCTTAAATCCACTACTTTCTGCATGTTTAGCATATTCTTCTAATCTAGAGGGAGTTCGGTGAGCAGAAATTATTTGATCCTCATGTTTCACTTTAAATTTATCTAAAATTTCAGCAGCCGCATGCATTATTCTGCTATCTGAACTAGAACCCATAATTATACCAACTAGGGGCTTTTTGTCATATTGATCCACATTACATCAACCCTATGTACCGTTTTTAACCTTGATGTAGGATTAGGTCATCTTTTTTTTGCTTTTCCACGTTTGGAATTTTTTCTTCGTCTTCTTGCAGCACTATTATCAGCACGGCGTCTATGTTTTCCCTTCTTTCTAATTGGCATAAATATTGTCTAAAATATAGTAATTTCAGTGTTTATCAAAAGAGAAAAAGCAAATTTTTTGGTGGAAAACTGAACCTATTTCCATATACAGGCACAAATTGATCGCACATACGATCATATCGATCAAAACTAGCTGACCTCTGTACGATATTAAGATCTTGTTTTTGATATGAAGATCGGTAAGAGGGAATATGAGAGAAGGAGAACAACAAACGATATTTGATTCAAGCTCAGGCTCTAGCCTGCATGATTATAAAATATCGGCAGACGAGCTCAAAGAGGAGCTTTCTAAATTTTATTTAACTGACAATCAATCCAAGGTGTACATCTTCTTAGGAAAATATGGTTCTAAAACCGCACCAGAAGTATGTAGAGCACTAAAAATTGCAAGAACAGAAACTTATCAGTTGTTAGCAACATTACAGAAGAAAGGAATTGTTTTAGCCACATTTGGGCACCCCATTAAATTTTCTGCATTAAAGCTAAACAAAGCAGTCAAAACTCTAGTCAATACAGAAAAAGAGCGAGTCAAATCCTTAGAAAAACAGGAAGAAAAAATAATCAAATTGTGGGATAGTATTCCAGAATTTTTAAAAGAAAAGACTGACGATTCAGAAAATCGTTTTCAGATGTTAGAAGGAGTAAATCCAATTAATGCAAAATTAAATGAAATGGTATCTGAAGCAAAAAATGAAATTATTGTTTTAGGTTCAGAAAAAGATTATCTAAGATTATATCATTCAGATTTTCTAGAGAATATTACAAATAAAAAATGTGAATCAAAAATCATTACATCGTGTACTGATAAAACAATGTATATTTTTGAAAATATAGATAAAAAACAAATCAAATGTATGCCAGCTAATCTAAAAGATGAAATCTGCTTTATCATGAAAGATGATGAAGAAATGATTTTCTTTACCAAAAAAGATGGACAGACATTACAGAGTATTTCTGCAATGTGGACTGATTCTAAACCATTAATGTATTCAATGAGATTACTTTTTGAATTTATTTGGTCAACTTCTAAACAAGCATAGAATCAAAAAGAATCTATTAACTTATTTTATCCCAAAATGGTGATTGAGGTATGGGGCAAGTTTTAGGAATAATTGGAGGAGGTCAGCTTGGAATGATGCTAGCAGAGGCTGCAAAAAATCTTCCAAATGAAATATCAGAAGTAATAGTATTAGATCCAACAGAGGGATGCCCTGCTTCTCGAGTTGGGGCAAAACAGATTATTGGTGATTTTAAAGATGAAGAGGCAATAGCAGAGCTTGTTTCAAAATCTGACATTTTGACATATGAAATTGAGTCCGGAAATAGTGATGTTCTAAAAGCCATGGAATCTAGAGTGAAAATTAATCCATCTCCAGAGACATTAAAAATAATCCAAGATAAACTTCTTCAAAAAACATTCCTATCTGAGAATGGTTTGCCAGTGCCAGATTTTATTGAGATTAAATCATTAACTGGATTACAACAAGGAATTGAAAAATTTGGATACCCTGCTTTACTCAAAACTCGCAGAGATGCATATGATGGACGAGGTAATTTTAAAATTAATTCCCAAGAAGACATCAAAAAAGCTTTTGAACATTTTGGGGAGCAAGCTTTGATGCTTGAAAAATATGTTGATTTTAAAAAGGAGGTTTCGGTAATTGCAGCAAGAAATACCAAAGGAGAAATTGCAACCTATCCCCTTGTTGAAAACATTCATGAAGAAAATATTCTAATGACAACGATTGCACCTGCCAGAGTGAATGAAAAAATTATTGAAAATGCTGAGCAGATTGCTAAAAAAACCATGAATGTTCTAAAAGGAGCTGGTGTTTTTGGAATTGAGATGTTTGTAACACAAAATGATGAAATTCTGATTAATGAGATTGCTCCTCGAGTACATAATTCTGGCCACCACACATTGCATTCAAGTAAGACATCTCAATTTGAGCAACACTTGCGAGCAATTCTTGGAATGAGTTTGGGCAGTACTGAATTAGTCCATCATGCTGTAATGTACAATATACTTGGCTCAAATGATTTCAAAGGAAAATTCACGACGACAATTACAGACTCTGAAGCAGGAGTTTTTCACACGATGTATAACAAAAATGAATCAAAGCCTAAGAGAAAATTAGGACACATCAATATTCTTGATATCAAAGATTCTGGAAACATTCCAAACATGTTAGATAAAGTAGAGAGAGCTAAAAAATCGCTAAAACTAGTATCTGTATAATGAGCATGAATCCATTCTTCTAGATAACAGATGTGGATAAAATCTTAAAATAGGTTTTTCGTCCAAAAAAAACATGACGATGATGGTAAAATGTAAGGTATGTGGAGAATCGCATCCATCAGCTATACAAATGGATAAAACTAGTTTTCAAACATCAATTTTGAGCAACAACAGCGAGAATTGTCAAAAATGTGGTAAGATGTCAACATACAATCAAGAAGATTACTTTTTCGAATAATCTACATATACAATAATGATAGTGAGAAGATTATTCAAAAGTATTTTCCTGGATTATCCTAAATTACCCTCAATTTTGTCTGTACAGAAAATGACATACTGCTACTGATTAGCTTGACCGAAATAAACAAACTCGGGAATAATGGTCACAACAAAAAATAACAAGACACCTGCGAAAGTAGGAAAAACCCAGGCTAGATTGGAGGGTAAGAGTGAAGAGATATGAGCATAGAAGAAGAACTACTCACAGAACTATCTTACTTTGGCCTTGACAAGACCGACTCTACCATGTATTTGGGCCTTTTGAGAATTGGTTCTCTTACAGTAGGTAAAATGTCTACCAAACTCGATATCGATAGAGGCAAGGCATACAGGTCACTAAACAAGCTTAGAGATATGGGATTGATTACAACAACGTTTTCAAACCCCACCATTTGTGAGGCAGTTACGCCTGCAGATGCATTGACCACGGTAATTCAACGTAAAGAAGACGAAATTACTACAATGCAGAAACTATCTAACAAAATCGTCAAGGATCTAAAGGACTTAAACAGACCACAACAAGTATCCGAAGTCTCTTCAATATCAATTATCCAAGGTCGCTCAAATATTTACTCGCGAGTTGGAAAAATGATACAAGAATCTTCCAAAATAATCTACATCGTTACAACGGCAGAAGACATCCTTAGAATGTACCATACCGCAATTCCAGAAAAAATTGCATTATGCAAGAAAAATGGAGGAGAGGTTCGAGTTCTAACTGATACCGCAATTGATAGTGTACTACCACTCATCAGTAGACTAAAAGCTTCTGAAACTAGGGTAGGAAAACTACCATCAAAAAGCAGATTAGTTGTAGAAGAAGGAGGTCAGCTAATCATGTCAGGCTCCATTAAAGAAACCATGGACTTGAATGATGATAATGACTCTATTCTATACACAAATTCTCAAGAAATGATCAATAACATGTTTAGCCTGTGTTCACACTTGTGGAAAAAAGCAAAGCCTATAGAAAAAGTATTGGCTTCGTGAGATGAAAAATAGATTTTTCATATCTCCCACCTTTTTTATTTTTCTTTTTTTGGTTAGAATATACACAATTTCATACAATTACGCAAACAAGTCAATAAATAACAAAATAACTTCATATTCAAAAAGAGAGAAAAATGATTGAAACATTAATTGATCTCAATCACCTACGTATAGTTTTAGCTATTGGTATGTTAGGATATGCATCATATACTGATGTAACTAAAAGAGAAGTAAGTGATTTTGTTTGGATAATTTTTGGTGCTTTGGCAGTAGTTTTATTAATTCTTGAACCAAATTTTTCAGAAGCATTAGTGAATATTGGAATTTCTCTAATTGTTGCTCCAGTAGTACTAATAATTTGGAGAATAGGATTCTTTGGAGGCGCAGATGCTTTTGCAATTATAGTTTTAGCAGCATTAGTATCTCAGACTACATTTTCTGATGGAATGATTACCCCATTTACAATTTTAACTAACGCAGTATTGATTTCCATAATTCCTTTGTTTCTTAATTTCTTCAGAAATCTATTAGAGATTGCAAAGAAAAACGACATTTTTGAGGGATTTAAAGAACCCACAGGAAAAAGAATCATGGCCATGTTTTTAGGGTATAGGGCAAAAAATCCAAAATATGGTTTTTCAATAGAAAAAAAGGCTGGCAAAAACAAAAAATTGAATCTAGTTTTACATAATGCAGAATATGCAGAATTTTGTACGACACCCAATACGTGGATAACTCCAGGAGTTCCTTACATGTTATTTATCACGGCAGGATTTATTGTACAATTACTATATGGTGATGCAATATTCAATTTCTTTGCGTCAATTTAAAAATAATTCAAGTCTAAAATGGGTCTGTTTCAATCGAACAAACACAAGATAATACCAATTATTTAACGAAAAATAATAGTAAAATTGGAATCATCATCGGAAGATAATATTACATCGTTAGAGGATTCAAGATCAGATTTTGAATTATTGGAAGAATTTATGGGGTTTAAGGGCAAAGCACTAAAAGATCTAGATGCAGCAAAATTAGATTTAGAAGAAAGAGCAGCACAAATTCAAGAACTTGCAACAAAAACTAGTGAACAGTTTGGTGGGGCAATTAAAATTAATACTGATTTAAAAGAAAAAATTACATTTTTACAAGATTTGATTTCATCACTTAGTAGAAAAAATGATGAGCTTGAACATTCAAATCAGCAATTACAAAAACAAAAAGATGAAAACAATAAATTAACTATAGATCTTCGCAAGAATCTAGAAAAAGTTGTATTAAAAGAAAAAGAGCTTGAACTTCAACGAGATTATTTAACTCGACAAGTTGATGAAAAGAGTAGTGAATTACTGAAATCAGAAAAACTTGCGATTATTGGGGAGCTTGCATCAAGAATGGCTCATGATTTAAGAAATCCGTTATCTACAATAAAAAATACAATTGAAATCATGGAATCAAAACCAAAATTAAAGATTGAGGAAAAACTACAATACTACGGACGATTGCGTAGAGCAATGAATAGAATGTCGCACCAAGTTGACGATGTGCTTGACTTTGTAAGAACATCTGAATTAAAACTTCAACCATATTCGGTATTAGATATTCTCAATATTGTAAAAGATAGTATTACGATTCCAAATGATGTAAGTATTAAGATAGAACAAGAACATGTTAGAATTAACTGTGATTATAGAAAAATTGAAGCAGTGTTTACAAATCTGATACTCAATGCAATCCAGGCAGTAGAAAACAAAGGAGAGGTAAAAATACGTATAATTGATAATGTTCAAGATGTGCTAATTGCTTTTGAGGATTCTGGATCTGGAATTGAACCAGAAAATATTGGCAAAATCTTTGAACCCTTATTTACAACAAAACAACTCGGCACAGGATTAGGCCTCTCAATTTGTAAAAGTATTATAGAACAACATGGAGGCAGTATAACTTTAAAAAATAATCCAACTACCTTTCTAGTAAGACTACCAAAAAATCTATAGTCTTTCTGATATTCTAAATTTCTTCTTATATACTATTGAGAAAATCGTGTTGTAGTTTAACACACACATTACGTTATGTTCATGGGGAGATAATCTCATTTGAGAGATGATTTCAAGAACTCCTACGCTAGTTTTGTTGTTAACCCTGACCACAGTTACAATTTCTATGGCATATGCTTCTAGTCAGCCCCAAATATCTCTCACAAATGCAGGAAACTTTGAAATTGATTTGGCATGGGAAGAAAAAGATAGGATGGTTAGAACCTGGACAGAATTTTCCAACTTTAATCCAAATGATGGTTCTTTTATAATGCAAATAATCCAGTTTGAAACAGGCAAAATTGTTTCAGAGTCAAAAATTAATGTAATGACTAATAGTCAAAGTGCCTCCATTAGTTTTAACACCTTTGTTCTTTATGCTGTAAATGCGGAAGATGTTTGTGAAAATGAGGAATTTGATGCTGGAATAATGTCATTAGAAGAATGCAATCCAGTAACAGGTCAATACAAAATGAGGGTTTCTACTAATGACGGCACAGTAGTCAAATCTATTACATTTACCATAATTGATTCTCAAAAATAAGAAATACCGATCTAAATAAATTTCTAAAAATAAAATACAAAGGATAAAACTAATTATGTTCATGATTTATTAGTTAATGTAAAGTCAGAAAATTCATGTTAAAGGCAGCTTTGGTTATGACAGGAATTTCTATTGCTTTACTAGTTATTTATGCATTAGATGTAGCAGTAAATGAAATAGCTGGAGAAGGTTTTCTTGGGTCTGATCATATGGCACGTGGGATTGGATTAGGCATGCCTGCATTAATTTTACCAATTATTTCGTTTTTCATTTCAAAAAAAGAAAAATCAAGTAAGCTTGGGATAATGTTGATAGTTAGTGGGGTGTTAATTATAATTGGAGGAATAGCATTATTTTTATTGGAACCTTCACCAGAAGCTCAAGAAGCTGGAAGAAGCATAATGGAAAGAGCAGCACCATTGTTTGCTGGAGGAATACTTGTCGTTGCACTAGGCGCAATAAAATTAAAGAAATCTTAACATTTGAATTATTATGGTGGTGTGTTCAAAATGTGGAAAAAATGTAAAGAATATCCATCAATGCGAACATACTAACGATAATGATTATTGTGTGGAATGCTATACTGAATTACATTATTACTTGACGGAGTCAAAACAAAGTTGACCGAAATACAGATGTTCATAGAATGGGTAATTGCGTTAGTTTCAGATAATCTCTATCCTGGAGTTTTTCTTGCTGCATTACTCGAGACGGTATTTCCGCCAATTCCAAGTGAAGCAGTTTTTCCTTTAGCTGGGTACATTGTATTAAAAAATGAAATGCCTATCATCCATATTTTTGGAGTAGGTATTACAGGAGGAGCAGGAGCTACACTTGGGGCATTTATCATATACATTATTGCATTAAAACTTGGAAGAACAGGTTTAGCAAAATACATGAAGTATGCAAAAATTAATCCAGACAAATTAACTAAAGCGGATAAATGGTTTGAAAAATATGGGGATAAATCAGTATTACTTGGAAGATTAGTTCCAGGAATTCGAGAGCTTGTTTCAATTCCTGCAGGTATATTTGGAATGAATCCAAAAAAATTTCTGATATTTACCTTCATAGGATCTTGCTTATGGAGTATCCTGCTAACTGCAATTGGATACTATCTTGGAGTTGCAACAATAGATATTTTTTAAAGTATTAGTTAAAATTTTTCTAAATCCGGATCAAGACCTGTTCCTTTTACAATAAAACGAAAAATCTTAGTCAAAAAAGAGCCATTGAATTCAGATTGTTCTTCTGACATTAATTAAGGTATTAAAATTGATATTTAACCTTAGTTTATCATTGATACTTTCTCTTCAAGAGGAGAAACAATTAGTATGTTATCTCCTCGTAGGATAATCTTTTTCTGAACCTAAAACAATGATTTCATCATCTGTCTCTGAAACCAGTTCATTTAATTTTGCATTAATTGGATTTGATCCTTCTAACATTTGAAAACGATTTTCCTCGCAGTCTATTTTTTCCTCTGTTCCCACGTCACAGGTTATTAGAGTAAATGCTGTTTTCACCATTTTCTAACACAGTTTTATATTAATACGAGTATAATATTTACACTTGGTATCCAAGGATAAAACAAAAAGAAAAATAAATCAATGTATTTCTTGTGACAATTTATTTGTGACTTGGGATATTCAAATTACCAAATGTCACAAGTGTAGAAAGGCAGAATATTCTAAAATGATCTATTCATAAATCATTAATCCTTTTTCTTCTAGCATGCTATGAAGATTGTGTACAGAACGATACACATCTTTCTCTGTTTTAGCTCCAGTACAGACTAGCTTGCCTGATGCAAAAAGCAGAATTAC
>BFAR01000176.1 GCA_008974855.1 archaeon MnTg01 | reverse complement strand
GCATCTACAACATGCATTGGATGTCTAATGCTTGCTACAAGAATTTGTGTTTTAAAATCATAGTTTAGATAGATTTGTTTAATTTCACGTATCAGATTCATTCCATCTTTTCCCACATCATCTAGTCGACCAATGAAGGGACTTGCGTATTTTGCACCAGCCTTTGCAGCTAGTATTGCTTGATTTGGAGAAAATATTAGAGTAACATTTACTGGTATTCCTTCAGCAGTAAGTGCTTTACATGCTTTGAGGCCTTCAGCAGTCATTGGTACCTTTACCACTACATTATCACCGTATTTTCGAAGTCTACGACCTTGTTCCATCATTCCTTCATAATTTTCTGCAACAACTTCAAGGGAAACATCTCCTTTGATTATTCTAGAAATCTCCTCCATCGTTTTTTGAGGATCGCCGCCTTCCTTTGATAGAAGGGATGGATTAGTGGTTATGCCGTCTAGCAATCCCATATCATTGTATTTTTTTATAACTTCAAGATTAGCAGTATCTAGAAATATTTTCATGATTTACTTCTGATTTCTTTTACTTTTTTTGCTATATTAATAGATGTAATCCCATGCTTTTCAAACAAAAGTGCAATTTCGTTATCTCTAGCAGATTCTCCAAATATGTCCGGTACACCTATTCTTCTTATTGGAACTGGATATGTTTCTGAAACTACTTCAGATACTGCAGAACCAAATCCACCCATAATATTGTGTTCTTCACATGTTACAATTCCTCCAGTTTCACGAGCTGCTTTTTCTAATAATTCTAAATCAATTGGTTTTATTGAAAACATATCAAGTACCCGACAAGAAATTCCCTCTTGTTTTAAAGATTCAGCTGCTTCAAGTGCCATTTTTACTGTAATACCACATGCAGCTATTGTACAATCAGCACCATCACGTATAGTAATTCCTTTTCCAATTGTAAATTCTTGAGAATCTGAATGAATAACAGGTGTCTTTGAGCGAGCCATTCTCATGTAGAAAGGACCATATTGTTGAGAAATAATCCATGTAAGTTTTGAAACTGTAATACCATCAGAAGGAATTAATACTCTCATGTTAGGAATAGAACGCATTATTGCAATGTCTTCTATTTGTTGATGTGAACCTCCGTCAGCACCAACAGACAATCCAGCATGGGAAGTTACGAGTTTAACATTTAATCCCTTTTTATCTCCTAGTGATGCATAACAAATTTGGTTTCTTATTTGATCAACACAACGACCTGGTAAAAATATAGCATAAGTACTTGCAAATGCAATTTTTCCAGCATACGCAAGACCAGCTGCAATTGTAACTAGATTTGCTTCAGCTATTCCAACATTGAAGAATCTTTCAGGAAATTGTTTTCCAAATCCACTAGTTTTAAGGGAATCTGTAGTATCAGCTCCTAAAACTACAAGATTGGGATTTTCTTTTCCGATTTCAATTAGTGCCTTACCATATTCTGTACGCATATCTGTTAATTGTTCAGACATTGTCAATTGAATCCAAGCTCCTTTGCGATTTGAATGAGTTGATTCTTTTTTTCTCCAACAACATGAAGATCAATCCATTCGTTGACTAGTTCTTTTCCTCCCAACTCATTTGCTTTTTGTATTAACAATCTTCTTCTAGATTTTAATATGGTATCTCTAAATTCACGAATAATTCCTCTAACATCATTTTGTCCAATTATTGCACTTCCTCCAACAAATGCCCTTGCACCATCGGTAAAGCATTGACCTGCATTTTCAAGCGTAACTCCACCGTCAGCCTCAATAGTTCCCTCAAAATTGTGCTCTTTTAGAATAGATACTAGTCTTTGGGTTTTTTCATGGGATGATTCAATATACTTTTGTCCAGATTGTCCCGGAACAACTGACATTACAATTAGTTGTTCCAAATTTTCTATGAATTTATGAGACCATTGAGGAAGTTCAGTGTCAGGGTTAATAGCTAGACCCACTCCAACGCCATTTTGTTGTAAGATATCATGAATTTCACCAAAGCTTGATTCATCACAGACCTCAGCGTGAACA
The DNA here is from genome assembly GCA_008974855.1 of archaeon MnTg01. GTDB lineage: Archaea > Thermoproteota > Nitrososphaeria > Nitrososphaerales > Nitrosopumilaceae > CSP1-1. The sequence goes on along the minus strand of BFAR01000176.1, from coordinate 1,514 downwards.
GTAACAATATCACTTCCTGCATCTACATATTCTCTAACATGCTTAACTGGTTCATTTATCATTAGATGAGCATCAAATGGAATAATTGTAAGTGGTCGTAGTTCTTTTATTTTGGTATGATCAAATGTAGTGTTTGGAACAAACGCACCATCCATTACATCAAGGTGAATGTAATCTGCTCTTCCTACTACACATTTCTTTACCTCTTTTTCTAAATTAGACATGTCTCCTGCAATAATGGAAGGTGCAATCACAAAATGTGACTCGAGTTCTGCATTGATTATTGGTACCATTTCAGGTTTTGGTGCCTTACCATGCCATTGGGGGTTATCCTCCATATGTTCTACTCCCTTTCCTTTAATGGTTCTTGCAATAATTATTGAGGGAACTCCCTTAGCTTGCTTAGCTTTTTTTATTGCATTATCGATTTGTTCAATTCTATGACCATCAATATCAATTACATTCCATCCAAATGCACGCCATTTATCTCCAATTTTCCATCTACTTGCATCCTTCCACATCAGTGATAGATCGTCTCCTTCAAGATTTTCATCAAGTGGCATAATTTTTTCAGTATACGAATCCTGTTGAATGAAATTTCTATCTAAAAATGCAGTAATATTATCTGTTTTGAATTTTACAGCAGCCATGGCAGCCTCCCATACTTGTCCTTCGTTGGATTCTCCATCACCAATTACAGTATAGATACGATGATTTTTGTTGTCAAGTCTTGCTGCTAGTGCATTTCCAATTGAATAAGACAAACCAAGTCCTAAAGAACCTCCACAAAATTCCACCCCAGGACATTTAAGATCTGGGTGTCCTTGTAGTTTGCTTCCAAATTTTCTTAGAGTTTCTAGCTCTGCTGGTTCAAAATATCCTGCTACTGCCAAGTTAGAATAAAGACCAGGAGATGCATGTCCTTTAGAAAGAATCAATCTATCACGGTCATCCCACAGAGGATTTTTTGGATCAAATTTTAGATGTTTATAATATAAACAGCCCATTATTTCTGCCATTGAAAATGAACCTCCAGGATGGCCTGAACCTGCGGCAGTTGTTCCTTTAATAACTAGTTTACGAGCCTTGAGAACATTTTTTTTAATTTTATAGTAATTTAGTCCCATTCTTGTATTTTTCCCTTGTAAATGAAATATTAAGCTACTTCTGAAAATTTTAATCCGATCTAAACCTAGAGTAATTATGGAATTACAAGAGATTGTACCACTTGTCATTTATGATAACCAGTGTTATCTTTGCGTAAAATTTGCAAAATTTGTTAATTTTTTGGCAAGAGGAAGATTAAGAATTATTGGTCACTATACAGAGATTGGTAAAAAAATTCGAGAAGAGGTATTAGATTCAAGTGCACTAGAAATGTTTTGGTTTGTTGATGGAAAAACAGCGTATGGAGGACGAGCAGGATTGTTTCCATTATTGTCAGCAATAATTCGAGCAAATGGTAGTGCTGAAGATCTAAGCATTCAAGAATCATGCGATTTGAGTTGTAAAAA
>BFAR01000175.1 GCA_008974855.1 archaeon MnTg01 | reverse complement strand
ATTAGATACAGCATATCTCATTCAGAATTAAAACCAGGTAAAAAATCAAAACTCCATAAATTGAAAACATCTGAAGTGTATTACATCTTACAAGGAGAAGGAAATTTACAAATTGATGATGAGATCTTCAAAGTTTTAAAAGATCAAGCAATTTACATTCCCCCTCATTCAAAACAATGTATTGAAAATACTGGGGATGATGAATTGAAATTTTTATGTATGGTCGATCCAGCGTGGAAGCATGAAGATGAGACGATGCTAGAATAAGTATTACGAAAAAGCTTTCAAAGTAAAACCAATTATTTTTAACATAGAAAGACACTCAAAATAGTGTGAACGAATACCAGGCATTTCAGACTCTCAATCTTAATACTAATTCGTCATTTAAAGAAGTAAAATATGCCTACAGAAAACTAGCATTAGAATTTCATCCTGATAAAAATTCTGATGAAATAGATGGTATCAAGTTCAAAAAAGTGACATCGGCCTACCATGTTCTAAAGAATAATAATAAAAAATTAAATTCTAATGTAACAAATTCTACTAAATGGAATAATAAAAAGTCTCAATCAGAAACAGAACAAAACTTTCGAAAGAAAAAACCACAATGGGGAGCAGGTCCAAAAGGAAAAACTCCAGAAGAAGATTGGGGTAGATTTACAAAAGATTTTGAAGCATCCAATCCTAATTTTTGGAAAAAATATGAAGAAGAATTTTGGAAAAAATATGAAACTGGGAAAAATAATAGTAAAGGCTATGAAGAGAAAAACGAAAAAACTGACAAAGTAAAATCAGAAATAAATTTTTCGACAGAAGTAGACCCAACATTATGTATTGGTTGTTGTAGCTGTGAGACTATAGCTCCAGAAGTCTTTGTTATAGACAAACGAACTAAAATGAATCCTAAATCTAAAGTTTACAATCAAAGAGGTACAGGATTTAAAAAAGTAATGAGTGCAGCTGAAACATGTCCTACAAAAGCTATCAAAGTTGAGGATATAGATTTGAAAAAAATATTGTATCCTTGGTAATTAAGATTCTTTTAATTTCTCATAGATAGTTTGGATATCTTTATCAGATAATTGTGGAGGGTTAGGAAACATACTATGTACAGGTCCTGCTGAATCCTCAGAGCTTCTAGGAATTAGATGAACATGTACATGGGGAACTTCTTGTCCACTTTGTTTGCCATTATGAACTGCAAGTAAAGTTGCGTCAGTAATTTTATCAACCTTAGAAATGGTTCTTCTAACTGTTTCAAACAAGTCAGCATTATCTTCTTTAGAAATATCTTGGACTTTTTCATAATGAGTTTTGGTGACTACCAAAGAGTGACCTTTGGCGAGAGGAAATGCATCCATAAATGCTAGTGATTTCTCAGTTTCAAAAATAATTTTAGCAGGAATTTCTTTTTTAACTATTTTACAAAATATGCAATTCAATAGTGATAGTAGTCAGTGGGTTTTATTAAATTAATAATCATTTATGGTTCAACAATTGTAGCCCATGCAAGACCCTCACCGTATTTTATGGTAACAAGTGTACCAGATTCAAGATCACAGTTTTTGATTGTTTTAGGAATAATGTCCGAGGTGTTGGCATAACAAACTCCCTCAAAACTTGAAATAATTTCAACTTCTTCAAAAACATCTGCTCTAATTAAATTCCAAAAGGGAAAAACCACAGTGGATATAACAATTCCAGCAATAATAAATGCGCCAGCAAATATCGCCCCATTTCTTTGAGAATCTGTTAGCTCAATCATTTAATTTACCACATGCCGCCCTCAGAAAATCCACTTTTCTCATCAGGTTTTTTTTCAGGTACATTACCATGAGCTTTTTTTAGGTGACGTTTTAGTCTCTCTGGATCATGTAGTTCCAAACCACATTCTTTACACTTTGTTGTATTCTTGTCTTCTTTTTTTCTAAATAGTCCCAATACAACCTTAGAAATTTTGAATACATTATAAAGGATACTGGTAGTCAAAAGATTTGTGACAATAAAAAACATCACGGTTCTAGGTTCAGGAATAATGGGACATGGAATTGCCCAAGTCTCTGCAATGTCAGGATACAATGTGGTGCTTCGAGACATTGAACAACAGTTTTTAGATAAAGCCATGGGAAAAATAAAATGGAGTCTTGACAAGCTTGTTTCTAAAGAAAAAATTTCACAAAATCAGTCAAATGATATCTATTCTAGAATAAAACCTGTAGTTGATTTGAAAGAGGCGGTCAAAGAATGTGATTTAGTAGTGGAAGCAGTTCCTGAAATCATGGATTTGAAAAAAAAGGTCTATTCAGAATTAGACAGTGTTGCAGATGAAAATGTAGTATTTGCTTCAAACACTAGTACTTTACCTATTACAGAGATTGCAAATACTATCAGTAGACCTGAAAAGTTCATTGGAATTCATTTTTTTAATCCACCTCTATTAATGAAACTAGTTGAAGTTATCCCAGGACAAAAAACTTCACAAAATGTTGTAAAATTAACAATGGACTATGTAGAATCAATCAAAAAGGTTCCAGTAGTATGTAGAAAAGATGTTCCAGGATTTATTGTAAATAGATTGTTCATTCCGTTGGTTCATGAAGCATGTTATGTAATGGAAAGACAGGGAATTAAGATGACTGAGATTGATTCTGCTGTGAAATTCAAGCTAGGATTTCCTATGGGAATTTTTGAGTTAGCAGACTTTACAGGAATGGATGTAATTCATAAAGCAACCGTAGAAATGCATCTTAGAGATAAAAAAGTAATCAGGCCTCACCCAACAATTGAAAAACTCTATAATGAAAAAAAATTAGGCCAAAAAACTGGAGAGGGGTTTTACAAATACTCAGATGATAAATACGAAAGAATTCCATTATCTGAAGAACTTGCTGAAAAATGTGATCCAAAACAAATTCTTGCAAATATTTTAAACAATGCAGCTTGGTTAGTCACACAAGAAGCAAGCGATATTCAAGAAATTGAAAAGGCAGCAAATCTTGGACTAGGTCTTAAAAAACCACTTTTTGAAACAGCTAAAGAATACGGAATCTCAAAAATTGTAAAAGAACTAGAACAGCTTGCACAAAAACATGGGCAATTTTATGAACCAGATCCATTATTAGTTGCTATGCAGTGATTTGATTTAGAATGGAAATAAAAAACATTCTGATAATTGGGTCTATCGTAATTATCATTTTAGGATTAAGTTTGATTTTAATTCCTACTGAAATAGGAATGACTCTTGTGGGAGTCATTCTGTTGGCAGTGGGGATTTTACTAGGTGTTACTTACTTTGTGAACAAGGGGCCACCTAAATAAACTCAATTTATTTATCTATCTGTTCTAAGATATACTTAACAGCATCTTTAGGTGAATCAACCCCAACTATTTTCACATAGTTTCGATGATCCAAGTATTGATCGGCATATTTTGCAGCAACGTCTCCCGAATTCTTCAATGCTGCAATTGGTTTTTTGTGAACATATGATGCACATACTTCAGTAAGTGTTCCCGAACCTCCACCAATTACTATAACTCCATCTGCAGAAAGTGCAGTAAGAAAATCTCTTGTATGCCCCATTCCAGTAGGAATTACAATGTCACAATACTCATTTGCTAAAGAGGCATCATTTTGTGGAATTATTCCAACTACCAGTCCATCTGCATCATGTGCTCCATGAGATGCTGCCTTCATTACACCACCAAGACCGCCAGTGATTAAAACGGTACCAGATTTGGCAATTTCCTTACCGGTGTCATATGCCATTTTTGCATGATCCGGAGTACACCCTGCTTCATCATGTCCTATAACTAAAATCTGACGTCTTTTGGCCATACAGATGTTTTTTGGAAATATTCCTATCAAATATGTTTTCAAATCACAAAGGATATTAGATGATGAAGAAAATAACAAGTATGGAAAAACGTTCAATACCAGTTTGTTTCACTGAGGAACAATACAAAAAGATCGAAGAAATTGCTAAAAAAAATGGCATGCTCAATGCAAGTCAAGCCATTGAAAAACTTCTGGATGAGTAATAATTAATCTTTATGTCTCTGTTAACCTTTTTCTTTGTCTTATAATTAGAATAATCAAATCTGTTTAGGCTGAAATTAAATATGCCAATAAAAATTAGAGTAGAATAGTAATGAAGTTTTTTAATCGTAACCCTAAATATTGTGCCATTTGCCAAAAAGAGCTAAAACACAAACATAAACCAAAAAAGGAATGGAATATTGAAGGACTTCTTTGTGGAGATTGTCATATGGATAAGATGAGACAATATTTTGAGGGAACCATGACACAAAACTGTGTTGTATGTAAGTCTAAGAAAAAAATTACTGATTTGTGGGAACCACGCTGGCAGTGGGAAATGGAAGGATTACTTTGTAAGAGTTGTTTTGACAAAAAAGAAAAAATCTTTTCAGAAGAAAAAGCATTTTGTAGCATTTGCGGTGCTAAATTAGGTTTTTTCCGATATAACCCCAAAAGTAAATGGAAAGTAACTGGAAATCTATGTAGAAAATGTTGGGATTCTAACAAAGCACGTAATGGATAAACATGATTTTTTTTAAAAGATTTTCTTGCGAAAAATGTGATAAAAAATTTTCAAAACAAGAGGATCTAATGCACCATCATGAAATAGTTCACAATAAGGATTTGCCATACGATTGTAAAGAATGCAACCAATTTTTTTCAAATATGGAAGAAATGCGCACTCATCTACAAAGAAATCATAGTTACAAAAAAGATAGAAATTAGTTTTAAATTGCCTTTATAGTTTTAACGATTGGGGCTCGAGCTTTAGTGAAAACCCTAAATCCACAAATGCATTTAATTTCTGGAAGTCTTGACAATTCAGTATCTGCAACATTGGTTCCGCATCTCAAACAAGTGTAAATTACATCAAATTTTACAGATTCTGGTGTTTCATCAATTGGGGTCTGCTCAATTTGATTTTCAGGAGTTTCTTCAGCCATGGTTTAATCAGAATTTTCTATAATTTAAGGCTAACAAATAATCACGTCAAAGATAATTCTATGTAGACGTCATCTGGAATTTTTAATCTCATTAGTTGTCGAATAGCTTTGTCATCTGCATTAATGTCAATAATTCTTCGGTGCATTCTCATTTCCCATTTTTCATATGTTTCAGTTCCGCTTCCACAGGGAGATTTTCTTGTTGCAATATGAAGT
>BFAR01000174.1 GCA_008974855.1 archaeon MnTg01 | reverse complement strand
AAAGATATGTTTATGGGTTTGAATGTCAAGATTTTACTTCCATTCCATTTTGTGCTTTAACAATGTATTTGTCTCTAATTTTTACACTGACAAAATCAATTATTAGTACAGTTATCAGTACTACAATCATAAAAACCGCGGCTTTTCCATACTGAAATGATTCAATATACCCAAGAATGTAAAACCCAATACCTCCCGCACCAACTAGACCAAGTATACTTGATTGTCGGACATTATAATCAAACATATACAATACTTGACTAATCAAATGTGGAGCAGACTCTGGAATTACAACGTGACGAATTAACTGTAATTTTGAGACTCCAATAGAATTAACTGCTTCTACTGGATCAGAATCTACTGCTTCTATAGACTCGTATTGTAATTTTGCAATAAATCCTATCGTATACAGGGTAATTGCTAAAACTCCAGCAAAAGGACCTAATCCCACCATAATTACAAAAATAATAGCCCATAGAATTGAAGGAAATGTACGTGCTGCAGCTAAAATGGCCCTCATGGGAACATAAATTAATTTACTGTATAGATTTCGAGCAGATAACATACTTAATGGAAGCGCAATTACTACTCCAACAACAGTTCCAATAAACGCCATTTGTATTGTTTCAAGCATTGCCCAAAAAGCTGTATCAAATAATTCATGTTCTATTTCACCCATTTCTTTTATGATAATTGCCAAATTCGGAATTCCCTCAACAAATTCTACAGGATTTGCGTCAACGTTAAAAGACATAATGACGACTCCTGCAATTATTAAACCAACAATCAAGTTATTTTTAGGATTCATTGTTGTATAGCTCCATTATTTCTTTTTGAGATATATTGCCTGATTGAAAATCTATTATTTTGTCCCCTTCCACTCCTATTTCTAAGATTTTTTGGCCTTCTTTAATCACTGCAACTCTATCAGCATATTTTAAGGCTAACTGCATGTCGTGATGTACCATTACTGCCGTTAAATTCAGTCGTCGTTGTGCATCAGCTATTAAATCCATTATTTCTTTTGCAGTAACTTGATCAAGTTCAGATACAATTTCATCGGCTAGTAATAAAATTGGTTTTTGCATTAATGCTCTAGCAATGGCAACTCTTCTTTTTTCTCCTCCACTTAGCATGTATGCTTTTCTATTTTCTTTTCCTCTAAGACCAACAAGTTGAATAATTTTTTTTGCTTCTAGTATTTCATTTTCTGGGAATTTTTTTAAAAATGAATTTAATCTTCCAATTCGTGGTAATGCCCCAATTAAGACATTTTCGAGTACCGAGATATTTTTAATCAGTCCCAAGCTTTGTGGAATATAACCAATTTTTGACATTGCCCGTCGAAATTGTTTTTTGTTCATGTCAGGTGTTTGATAATCAACTTTAATCTGACCTTTACTAGGATTCATCATTCCGTTGATTAACTTTAGCAAAGTAGATTTTCCAGAACCTGATTGACCTACTATAGCATAATTAGTACCTTTTTCAATAGATAAAGTAATTTCTTTTAATGAAAAATTTTTTGCGTCATAAGATGCTGAAACATTATTCATTTGAATTAAAATTTTTGTATCAATTGTAGAAAGTTTAGAAAAAGATGAACTATGTATTGATTTTTTTTTTAGTTTATTTAGGAACATTATTTTTGTAAGTTATACTTATCCAGTATCTCTTGATCAATACCAGAAAGTGAATCAATATATGTTCCAAATTCACCTATATGCATACTAGTAGTAGTTGGAAGTAGAGCTTCTGCGCCATATACATTTTTGAGAATGTGATTATTTGCATCTTTGTTTAATTCAAGCATTGCATTTACAAATAGTTTTTTTGTGGAATCTGACATGTCAGCACTAACAACTAGTACATGGGAAGGTACAGGACCAATTTGTTCAACAATTCTAAGTTGATTTTGTTGTTCTATAGTAAGATATTTTTGTGGTGCAATATCTGAACCAAATGCTACATCCACATTATCATTTAACAAAAGCTCAAGTGCAGTCTTGTAACCTCCTGCAAATGTATACGCTTCAAAAGTATCTGCTAATGCGGCCTTCACTGCCACTATATCATCACCTTGAATTTGTACATCTCCGTTTGCAACCAAAGTACCCATTGGTCTAACAAAACCTGATGAACCAGTAATACTCGTAAATGCCACTCGTTTTCCAATTGTATCTACTAGAGAATTTATAGAATCATTATCTGCTTTTGTCCAAACTGTTGCTTGATAGTTTACCTTACCTGCAACTACTTCAGCTGCAACTACTTCTACCCCAGAACGCTGATGTGCAATCCAAGCAGGGCCTGCATCCATAAAAGCAGCATCAATGTGACCAAATCGTAATCCCTCTATAATGAGTTCATAACTTGTGGGGATTACAACCTCAACTGTAACACCTAATCTTTGTTGTAGAAAATTTTTTAGTTCTTCTGCTTTAGGAGATAATTCATCGGCGTTTTCATTTGGAATAAAACCAATTGTGATTGTATCAACATCTAGAACTCCTGGAAAATTAGGAACTTGGATTGTGCCCTGCGTAATGAGAAATTCTATGGCATTCATAAACTCTACATCAGAAATTTTATCATCTGCCCAAAAGCCAGCAGTGTTTTTAATCCAACTTGGAATGATTTCAGATTCTGCATTAATTGTAATTGGAACTGCAACTAAAATTACAATTACTGCTAATGTTAGAATTAAAATTGATTTTTGTTGCATGAGGTTAATTAGGAACCCCTAACATAATTTAAAGTACAAAGTAATTCTATATTCTGATTCTATAGAGATAGAATGTCTATTTGTTACTTTTTCCAGGATTTGCGTACAAACTCAATATAGGATCGTTGTCT
>BFAR01000173.1 GCA_008974855.1 archaeon MnTg01 | reverse complement strand
TTGAATTAACAAGACAACAAAGCTTGGTAGACCGAAAAATTCCAGTAATCTCTGAAACTCGACAATGGGATGATAAAAGAAAAATTACAGTTTCGGCAAGAACTAAAGAAGAAGAACAAGACTATCGCTTTTTCCTTGAAGGCGACATTCCATGGGTAAAACTTGATTCAGAGCATTTTGAAAAATTAAAAGAAAAAATGCCTGAAAGCATTGCGTCAAAGAGAGATAGATACGTGTCAGCATACAAAATACCAGAACAAGTGGCTAATGTTTTATCATCTGACAAATATTATGCAGATTTATTTGAACAATCTCATGATGAGAAAAATGCCAAAGAGATTGCCAACATTATAACTACTGATTTAATGGGATTCGTAGACACACGAGAAAAAAGAGAGACATTAAAACTTACTCCAGTTCATCTAACTGAATTAGCTAACGCTATAATTACAAATAAACTATCCAGAAATTCAGCAAAAACTGCTCTTCAAGAAATTGTAAAAACTGGAAAACCACTTTCTGAGATAATAACTGAACAAGATTTAGGCAATGTTTCAAATGAATCTGAAATCACATCTGTTATTGATGAAGTGATTAAAGAAGAGGCTAATGCAGTTAAAGAAATTAATGAAAAACCTGAGACATTGAATTTTCTAGTAGGCAAAGTTATGCAAAAAACTAAAGGAAAAGCTAATCCCACTACTACTCTAAATATTTTGAAGAAAAAATTAGGTTTAAGTTAGCTATTTTTTTAACGCTTTTAACAATTTGTAGTATTCATCTACAGTAATTTCACCTTTAGCTAATCTTTCTTTAATTACAATAATTGGCTCGCCACCAAATTTTAAACTCATTAATTTTTTCTTTAACCAAAATCTATTTTGAAAGATTTGTTCTGAGTTGTCGTTAACCTTTTTTTCTAATTTTGTCTTATTTTCTGTAATTTGTTCAGTATTAGAATCGACTCTACGTTTTACTCCATATACTGCTCCAAACAATATGCCTAATCCTCCTAATGCAAGTAACATTGGAGCAACATCAGCATTTACAGTGTCTAAACTAGGGGATATAGTAGATGATTGAACTTGGCTTTCTGATATCTTTTGAGTAGATTTTGGAGGTTCGTGAATAGGTAAATCATCTACATTATCTTGAGTTAATTCTAAAGGAGTTATTCCAACTGCTTCATAGATAGTTTGTTTTGGAAAATTTGTATCAAACCACTTTTTGTATGCAGATTCAGAGTTGTATCTGTCAATGTAATATTGAGGGTCTTGATCAGGATCAATAAATTGAAAAATATCCGGGGATTGTGGTATTTTATCTATAGTTTTACTTAATCCAACTGCCTCTTCAATTGTGATGTTAGAAAAATTTGTATCAAACCACTTTTTGTATGCAGATTCAGAGTTGTATCTGTCAATGTAATATTGAGGATCTTTTGAAGTATCTACAAATGATGCAATTTTAGAAATGGGTTCAGGCTCTGTTTCGATAGTTTGAGAACTTGAACTAGTGGTTAGACCTTGAGACGAATCTATTAAATTGGAAACAGAAGGACTTACAGGAGATCCATCAAGAGAATAATCAAATATCGTAAAAGCGCCTTCAGATGTATTAACAATAAAGGCAGTTGCATTGTAAATTCCATGAACCGAGAATTTCTCATTTGAATTTACACTTCTCTCAAAAGTGTTATCAGATTTAATTATCGCTTGAGTCAGTAACACAAATTTATCATTTGAATCTCTAATCACTATAGACACTAATCCTGTTGAATCATAATCTACTGTGCCTGAAAAAATAATTTTTTCTTTTGTTGTGTAAAATAATTTATCTGTTTGAATAGTTTCTACTTCTGCAAAAGCTGGAATTGCGATAAAACTAAAAAGCATTCCCATTATTGTTAACGAAAATAGGTTCTTTCTATTGATGAGCATAGGTTTTTTATCTATTTTTTCAATTTAAAAAACACGGAGAAGTTATCTCTTATTCATAATGCGAAAGCTTTAAGTGAAAATAAAATTTTTCTTGAAAAATCTCTTTTAAACTAAAAATTTGAACCTAGTTCGATCGCATTGAACGAACTTCGCTAGATCCAAAAACATACCCTTTATAATCAAAAATTTATAGATTTTATCATTGATCAGGGCCGTAATTGCAGATGATGATAAAGAAACAGTCAAGCTTTTCAGTGAACTACTGCAAAGTAATGGAATCAAGGTAGTAGGAAAAGGATTCAATGGTCATGATGCAGTATTTTTGTATCAAAAACTAAAACCTGATGTGGTATATCTTGATGTTTCCATGCCAGTTTTTGATGGAATTTATGCTTTGGGAAAAATTAGAGAATTAAATCTTGATGCGGTCATCATTATGTTGGCTGATAATATTACATTGAATAATGAAATGGCTATGAATAGATTAAATCCGTCTGCAGTAATTCATGAACCTATTGACATTAATGAAATTATTAAAAAAACCAATGAATTATGCGCACCTACAATTGATTCTGAACAACATATGAGAAAAACAATGGTTACTCTAGCATTAAAAAACACCTTGCTTCAATTAGGTATTGAAGAATTAGACAAAGTTACTGATATTCTTCACAAAGATTATAATTGTACATTAGAAGATTGTTATGAATATCCACAATACCTCAAGCAAGTTCTAAGAGATTTGTTTGGAGAGTCATATCAGGATTATATATTAAATTCCCTTACAGAAAATATGAAAGATATTCTGAGTCAACAACAAATTAAAGAATTTCTAAAAGAATTAAGCGTGTAATTTTTTAACAGTTACTTTCTCAATTTTTTTATTTCTTGAGTAACCATAGGCAAGAATGCACCTACATCTGAAACTATTCCTAAAGCTTGCCATGTTCCTCTATCCATAAGTTTAGTTACAGTAGGTTGATTGATATCAACGATAATAATCTTCACATCGGCAGGTAACATATTGCCAGTTGCAATTGAATGAAGCATTGTAGAAGCCATAATCACCATTTTAGCATTTTTTAAAACTTCTTTATACTTTTTTTGTGCAACAGTTATATCAGTTATTACATCTGGAAGAGGTCCATCATCACGAATTGAACCTGCTAATACAAAAGGAATATTTTTTTTAATACATTCATACATAATTCCTTTTGTTAATTTTTTACTTCGTACCATTTTTGAAATCGATCCTGCTTTAAAAACAGAATTTATAGTTTGCATATGATTTCTATATCCTCTTACTGCAAGAGTACCATCATGAACATTCATTCCAAGTGATGTGCCCAAAGTTGCATTCTCAATATCATGTACTGCCAAAGCATTTCCAGCTAAAACTGCATTGATATATCCAAGTTTAATTAAAGTAGATACGGAATCTGCAGCACCTGTATGTATTATTGCGGGCCCGCCTACAAAAACAATTTTTCCACCTAATTTTCTTGTTTTGTAGATGTCTTCTGCAACTTTTTTTGCAATATGTTGTGTTGGTCTTTCACTGGAGCTACTGCCTCCCATAAATTGAAATACATTCATTCCTTCTCTAGGTCTTTCTGGAGGTGTGATTCGAAGTCCCTCTTCTCCAACTACAATTTTATCTCCTTTTCTCACGTCTAGAATTGGAACACATTTAGCTTTATTTCCTTTAACTAGGATACATTTATCCATCATCATATTATCCACTTGAATCCATTTGCCTTTAAGAAAAATTTGAGTATTGTTATTAGTTGTGCTGTAAAAAGTATCAGGCATAACAAAATTCTTAGAAGCCGGTTTTAGTGTTACTTCTTTTTGAATTTTAGCAGTTGCTCCTTCTCGATAAACTAATTGAAGAATTTCATCTAAATGCTTTTGATTGTTTCCTGTAACACGAATTTTTGCATAGCTTTCATCTTTTTTCTTTTTTCCAATTTGAATTTTTTTTACTTCAAATTCTCCTCCAAGATCCATCACTCCATCAAAAATCTTTGTTAAAATCAATGAATCAATTAAGTGTCCACGAACTTCTATCTCACGAGAAAATTTACTCATTTATTATGTCACACCGGAAGGGATACTTTACCTTTGTATTCGGGAATATTGTCATCTTTGAGCATTTTTTCTATGTTTTCTTTTTGTTCTTTGGT
>BFAR01000172.1 GCA_008974855.1 archaeon MnTg01 | reverse complement strand
GCAGATGGATTGGCTTCTGGAAAAGGAGTCATTGTTTGTAATAGTACTGAAGAGGCTCTATCTGCAATTGATACTATTCTTGTAAAGAAAACTTTTGGTGAGGCAGGAAATAGAATAATTATTGAGGCGAGAATTGATGGGGTAGAGGCTTCTTACATTTCTTTGTCAGATGGCAACTTTGCTATATCTATGGCTACTAGCCAAGACCACAAGAGAATCTATGATAACGATATGGGTCCCAATACTGGAGGAATGGGAGCATATTCGCCTACTCCATTAATTGAAAAATCAATGGCTAAAAAAATTCAAGAAAAAATTATCGACAAAACAATTGATGGAATGAAAAATGAAGGTGCATCGTTTAAAGGATTTCTTTATTCAGGGGTGATGATTAAAGACAATGAACCCTGTGTTTTAGAATATAATGTAAGGATGGGAGATCCTGAATGCCAACCAATTATGATGCGAATGGATTCAGATTTGTATGATTATCTTTTATCAAGTACTGAAGGAAAACTTTCATCATTACCTCCAATATCTTGGAAAAACCAAAGTGCTGTCTGTGTTGTGTTAGCATCAAAAGGATATCCTGAAGCGTATCCAAAAAATGAAGAGATAACTGGACTTGATTTTTCTTCAGATGAAACATTTGTTTTTCATGCTGGAACCAAAAATGAAAACGGCAAAGTTTTGACAAACGGTGGAAGAGTTTTAGGAGTAACTGCTCTTGGAGATTCGTTACAACAGGCAATATCTAATGCATATTCTGCAGCAAATAAAGTAAATTGGCCTAACAAGTATTCAAGACTAGATATTGGGAAAAAGGGCCTAGCTAAACTTTGAAGTTTCTATGATTTTTTCTTCTGTTACTATCCAATCAATTTTTACATCTTTTTCAGAAAACGGAATCGATTTTACAAGTTGTTTTGAATAAGTAAGAGATATGGTTTTTGCATTTGAGGATGCAAGAAATCTATCATAATATCCATATCCATATCCTAACCTAACTCCATTTTTTGTAATGCCTACTGTTGGCACCAAAACAATCTCAATTTCCTCTAACTCTGAACAATTTTCTTTAGGCTCCATTATCCCATAGGATCCTTTTTCTAAATCCTTTAGACCCTCAATTTTTCTAAAACTCAGATTATTTTCAACTACTTTGGGTAAACCAATCTCTTTACCACTACCTAAGAGCTCTTGCATGATATCTTGAGTTTGTACCTCACTTCCAATTGGATAATAACATGCAATCTTTTTTGCATTACCAAAAATTTCTACTTGCTTTAGTCTATTGTAAATTTTATTGCTTGCAAGTTTTATAAAATCATATGATGTTGTGTCTCTCCTTTCTAACAATACCTTTCGAAGGCTTGTTTTTTCTGAATTAGTTTCCAAATCCTTTACTTAATGATGCAGCAGTCACAGTATTTCTTAATAACATAGAAACAGTCATGGGTCCTACTCCTCCAGGAACTGGTGTAGCGTAGGAGACTTTTTCAATAATTTTTTCATAGTCAGCATCACCTGTTAGTTTCCCATCAATTCTGGAGATTGCAACATCGATTACGACGGCTCCATCTTTAATCATATCTGGAGTTAGAACAAATTTTGTTCTATCGCCTACACCTGAAACTACAATGTCTGCATTTTTACAAATTTCCTTTATGTTTTTAGTTTTAGAATGACAAGTGATCACTGTAGCATTTTTTTCTAATAACATATGGTATAGAGGCTTTCCAATTAGATTACTTCGGTTAATAATTACAATAGTCTTTCCTTCCAACTCTATATCATAATAATCAAACATTTCCATAATCCCAGATGGAGTACACGCCTTTAGAATCGCTTTTCTCATTGAAAGCAACCCCATATTGTGTGGTGTAAGGCCATCAACATCTTTAATTGGAGATATTCTTGATATAGTCACAAATTCATCTAACTGATCCGGAAGTGGGAGTTGAACTAGGATTCCATGAACATTTCTGTCATTGTTTAATGAATCAATTAACTCGTTTAATTCATTTTGAGAAATTGATTTAGATGGATTATGATCTTTAGTTATTATTCCAACTTCTTGACAAGCTTTGTGCTTATTTCTTACATACGTTGCTGAAGCAGCATTGTCTCCAACTAAAATAGTTGCCAGGCATGGCTCGAGTCCCTGTTTTTTTAATTCTTCAACTGACTTCCTTACTCTTTCTTTAACTGATTTTGCAACTTCAAGTCCGTCAATTTTTTTTCCAGTCAATATGATTGTGCCTTGATCTTGATATTTAATTCTGGTGCTCAATTTGAGACTGTCCTAATCTTTAAAGATAAAGTAATAACAGTATCAATAATGAAACTTGAATTTGATACTAGTGAGTATCTAAACAAAATTAAAAACAATAATGACGAATACTTTCATACTTTTATTAACCGGCAAAGTCTTGCTGCAGGAATTTTATTTTTAAAACCTGGTGAACATGACACTCAAGAACCACATGATACAGATGAAATTTACTATATAATTAGAGGCGATGGTTATCTTAAAATAAAACAAAAAGA
>BFAR01000171.1 GCA_008974855.1 archaeon MnTg01 | reverse complement strand
CTGAAAATTCTTAATTCAAAGCACGTCGTAAATTAATCATGTCAGATAAACCATCTGCTGCGTGGTATCTAGCTCCCATTTTTTTGGGAATTGTTGGAGCTGCAATAATGTGGTATGTTCTAAAAGATGAAGACCATCCTGATTCGCCAAAGATGATTAAAAAAGGATGGGTTATTGGAATTGCACTTACTTTGATTAGCGTTGCATGGATACCTATTGTAATGATACCTGTGATGTTCATGGACGGTTTTGACAAACAAAAAATGATGCAACCAATTACAGAACATGTTAAGCAAATGAAAACAGAATCAATTCCAGAACATTTTGAGCGAATGATTACAGAACCCGTTCAACAACAGGTTCCAGCACCAGGTTTTGAAGATGTTCCTGAAATGATTGTTGAATCATCAAAAAATTGTTCAGGTAGTGCTGGATGTTTTACTGATTATGTGACTAGAATAGTTGATGGAGATACAATCCATACAGCTACTTTGAAAATTCGTTTATCCCTTACAAACACTCCTGAAACATATCAAGAAGGTTTCAATGAGGCTACTGAATTTACAAAAAAGCTTTGTCCAGTTGGTTCAGAGATTCTAGTAGATCAGGATGATTTACAGCGAGTTGACAAGTATGGTAGAGTTTTAGCTAAGGTGTTTTGTGGGGACAAGGTCCTCAATTCTGAATTACTAAACAATGGTTATGCAAATATTCTAACACAGTATTGCTCTACAAGTGAGTTTTCAGGCGAAGCTTGGGCAAAAAGATATGGATGTTAATTCTGAAAATTCTTAATTTCACGCTAAATCATTTAATTTCATTCATTCTCCATTTTTCTCATTTCTTTTTAAAAAAAATGTGCAAACGCTACAGCGCATTTGTTATGTTGACAATAAATTAACTACTGAGCAATGAATAGCAAACTTGCACTAACTGCAATCATAATGGTTGCAGCTATCTTGGCATTTGGTACAATTAGTCCAGCAATGGCTGCTAAAAATAAAGTAGACCTATGCCATTACTCCGCAGAAGAGATTGTAGTCGATGATCTTGGAGTACCAACTGGAGAAGTGATTCTAGAGCATTGGAAGATTATCAACATTAGTCAAAATGGCAATGCTGTAAATGCACACGAAAACAACCACGCCCAAGATAACGGTGATGGAACATTTACACCGGATTTTGAAATCACTAATCCAGCAGATCAAACAGCTTGTGATGATCTAATACTAGCATTCCCACCACCAGTTGAAGAAACAGAAGTATAATCATACTTCTAACATCCTTTCTTTTTTTTTTCCTAGATAACACGCACATAAAGCGTTTGAACATTAGTTTCGCTAAATCACTTTACAATCTAAAAATTCTTAATTCAATTTCGATAAATGTTTATACTGTTCTCATGAAATGATTTGTGATAGCGGGGCCACATGATTTTAGGAAACTAAAATCCTTGTGACAGGATCCCCGTTATCAAATTTTTAGTTAAATTTAGCTAAATTCCTTTACAATATGATTAATGATCTAATTTATCTATTGTAAAAAGTTCCATAGTATATGCAAAGAAAAAAGCTTACGCAAAAAGAAAAAGAAGAGCAAAAAAAGCAGCAAAAAATTAGGATTAGTGCCACTCGCGCTGCAAGAAGGAGCGGAAAAATTAACAAAAAGGAAGGTAAAGTTAGCAAAGCTAGAGCAAAAACAAAAACACCTAGATCACAAAAGAAAATTGCAACAGTAAGAAAATCTCGTTATTGAAAAATTCTTAATTCTTGGGCGATTTCTCCGTTATTATTCTGTATAATCTACCACCCAACTATGAAAATCAATCTGTTGTAATTTAACACATACAAGAGCTTATTGATCTTGTCATCAAAGAAATAATGACGATTGAGATGACTGTATCAAAGTGTGAATTTTGTGGCATGATACTACAAAATGAAGAAATTTTGGCAAGACATTGTAAAGCCGTTCATGAAAAGACGGTTAATGAACAGGTTTCATAATCATTTAGTTTTCTTTGCTTGACAGTTATTTGACAAATAGTTTACTTTATTCCCATCAATATGGTCAAATTCATGAACCATTATAATACATCAGCAGCTTTGCATCGAACTCCTTGTAAAAGCAACTTGCTTTTTGGTTTTCTTTGTAAAAGCTCTCCTTCTGGATTTCTTTTCACCAAAAATATAGTGTTTAAAATTTAAACAGTGTCTGCGTCATCCCAGGCAAGATAAAGCGTATCACCTTCTCGTCCAAGATTTAGTACTCCACCTTTTTTGAATGTAATTTTGTGAAGCTTGTTTTCAGTATCTGTAACTTCTATTACTGCATTATTCACTCCAGATTCATACATTGGTGGCTTCTTTGAGATCATGCCCCAATCATTTTCCCCCATGGAAATCTCTCCATTGGTGGCAACCTCTCCCATATCACTCAAAAAGAGTAATGCTATAAAATGATTTTAGATCTCTTCTTCGCTGAAAAGCCAGCCCAATCCCTGCAAATCTTTCCAGGTGATTCCAGATTTTTCAACAGATGATTTAGCTTCTAAAGAAGGATTTACTAATTTTTGTTCTGTCATTATATCATCTAATACAAATTTTGGATATAAGGCGCACGTAGAACTTATCAATTATACTTTTTCAAATAACAATTAGATCTTTTGTAAACTTGTGTAACAGAATGGATCTATCTTGTACGATCAAAGAGTCCTCAATTCTTACACCAAACTTTTTTGGAAGATAAATTCCAGGCTCTACTGTAATTGCCATGTTCTTTGCAAGCTTTGTTGTGCTTTTTGGACCAATGTTAGGTAGCTCGTGTACCTCAAGACCAATTCCATGGCCGGTTGAATGGATAAAGTACTTGCCATACTTTTGATTTTTAATATAGTTTCTACATGCATCGTCTACTGATTTACAGGATGCACCAGGTTTTACAGCCTTTAGACCCAATTTCTGTGACTCTTTAACAATTTCATATACTGATTTTGCCTCAGTAGACACAGAACCTAGCCCAAAGGTTCGAGTAGAGTCAGTTACATATCCCATATAGCGTAAGGTCAAATCCACAACAATAAGATCACCATTTACAAATTTTCTATTGGTTACTTGAGCATGAGGTAAGGCACCATTTGGGCCTCCTGCTATGATTAGAGGGTTGAGCGTAGATTTGTAGCCTGTATCAAACATCTCATGTTGTATTGCATAAGACATCAAAATTGCCTGCAATTCAGACTCTCGCATCCCTTTTTTGATTTTTCTAGTACATTGCTCAAACATTTCATCAATTATTTTAGAGGCCTTTTTCAAAACAGAAATTTCTTGAGAATCTTTGATAATTCTTGCATCATAAAATGGAGAAGTAGAGTGCTTTATCTTTGGAACAGATTTTTTCAATGATGTCATCATCTGGTAGTTCTGGCAGTCTGTGCAGACCTTTTTGTTCTTAATTTTTTTGACTAGTGCAGAGATCAAACCTTGGCCGCGATCAGCTGTAATTACTGAACAATCAGAACTCTCTGACTTTGCCCGTCCAACTTCTAGCTCTGGTGAGATAATTGTGGTTTTTCCATTCTCTAGAATGCCAATTGCCTCACCCCAAAATCCAGTCATGTAAAACAAATTTTCAGGCTCAAAGGCAACTACAATATCACATCCAATTTTTTGAGAAGCTTTGAGGAGGTTTTTCCTACGAGTCTTCATGAACAAAATGTTACTTTTCTAAATTTATGTTTGCTGCAAAGTTTGTATAGTGGAAATCAAACCAGCTATCTGTGACAGAAAAAAAGAAGGTTGTTGCATTACTCTCAGGTGGACTAGACAGTCAGCTTGCTGTAAAGATGATGCAAAAGCAAGGCTTTGAGGTCTCAGCTGTTGCAATAAAGACACCATTTTGTGATTTTGATTGTGGTAAAGGGTGCGGATTTGAAATTAGAGAGCGAGCAGATACACTTGGTATTGATCTTAAAACAGTTTATCTTGGTGATGAATACATTGAGATGCTAAAAAATCCTAAACATGGGTTTGGTTCAGGCATGAATCCTTGTATTGATTGCCGTGCAATGATGTTCAAAGCTGCAAAAAAAGAGATGGAAAAGATCGGTGCAGAGTTTATTATTTCTGGCGAAGTTTTAGGACAACGACCAATGAGTCAACATGGTCCGGCTTTGAAAACCATTGAAAAGGAATCTGATCTAGAAGGAAAAATTGTAAGACCCTTATCTGCAGGACTATTAGGAAAAACAGAACCAGAAAAAAATGGTTTGATTAAACGCGAAGATCTAGGAATGATTAGTGGTAGGAGAAGAATAGTACAGCTGCAGCTTGCAAAAGAGTATGGAATAGAGGATCCTCCAAATGCAGGTGGCGGATGTTTACTAACTGATCCAGCTTTTTCATTAAGAGCAAAGGATCTATTTGGACACATTGAAACTCCAACGATTAATGATAT
>BFAR01000170.1 GCA_008974855.1 archaeon MnTg01 | reverse complement strand
TTTGCGTAATTGAAGTATTGGTCAAGCAAATAAGCTTAGATTCATGGCAGATACACCATCTATCAGAGCTTTTGAAAAAGGGTTCACTAGTTGTAGCAAAAACAAATTCTCCCATAGTACTATACCGTCAGACATTAGAAGAAGAAGATAGTTCTTATGAAGAGATAGTATGTACCTTGACAAAAGATTATGTTATTGAGCAGCTTGTAACATCAGGAGGAGTGGTTCCACCTAGTTTTAAACAACAATTTGTTTTTACAGTAGATGAGTTTCCAGATAGACTTCTTAGAAAAAGTCGTGATTTGTTCTTACAGACTGTTGATCTGCTTGAAGACCAGTTAAAATAATCATAACAGAATATAAAGAACGAAACGTGAAATTTTTTTAGATGCGTCTATTAGAGTACCAGGCAAAGGAATTGTTTGCCGAATATGGAATAAAAATTCCTAAAGGACTAACATCAAAAAATATTGAGCAGGGTAGAAAAGATGCACAGGAATTAGGATTCCCATTTGTAATAAAATCTCAAGTTCCAGTTGGCGGAAGAGGAAAGGCGGGCGCTATTCAAAAATGTCATAATCAGGATGAATTTGAACTAAAGTATCCACAGATTTTAGAAATGTCGGTTAAAGGCGAAAAGACAAGAGCCATTTTGCTTGAGAAGATGGCAGAAATTAAAAAAGAATTGTATTTGTCAGTATTTTTGAATCGAGGAAAAAGATGCTATACTATTATTTCATCTTCAGATGGAGGCGTAGAAATTGAATCAGTAAAAAATCAAGTTATTCGAGAGATTGGATTAGGAGAAATTGATAAGCAGGTAGCAGAAGATGTAGCAAAAGAAATCAGTCTTGAAGGAAATTCTGTAAGTGATTTTGTAGACTTTTTACAAAAATTATCAAAGATTACTATTGAAAAAGAGGTAGAACTAGCCGAAATTAATCCAGTTGCAGTCCTAGATGATGGCTCACTACTTGCATTAGATGGTAAAGTCATAACAGATGATAATTCTAATTTTAGACATCCTGAACTGTTAAAATATCAAGAACAAACTGAGCTTGAAAAGAGAGCAGAAAAAAGTGGTTTTTCACTAGTTGAACTAGATGGTGACATTGCAGTTGTTGGAAATGGTGCAGGTTTAGTGATGTCAACACTAGATATGTTATCTGATAATGGCGGCAAACCTGCATGTTTTCTAGATGTAGGAGGCGGAGCAACTGAAGAATCAGTATATGAAGCTCTAATTCTAATTAGTAAAATGGAAAATGTTAAAGCAATACTAGTAAATCTTTTTGGTGGAATAGTAAAGACTACAACTGTTGCTACAGCATTCATTAAGGCATACAAAAACAAACTCATTGATCATACTGTTTATGCAAGATTGAAAGGAGCAGAAGCTGAAAAATCAAAAGAGATGTTAAAGAATACACAAACTCAATTGTTTGATTCCGTTGAAGAAGCAATAAATGCAGCAGTTATTGGGGTAAGAAAAAATGCTTAGTATTGCTGAAATTTTGCAAGGAAATCCTAATGATTCAGATTATAACAAAAAACCAGTAATTGTTCAAGGAATAACTGGAAACTACGGATCATATCACACACAAAGAATGTTAGAATATGGAACAAACATTGTAGCTGGAGTTACACCAGGAAAAGGAGGAAAAAAACACGAAAATATTCCTGTTTACAATACGGTGAAAGAAGCAGTAGACGCTACAGGTTCTAAAATATCAGTAATGTTTGTTCCAGCCAAATTTTTTTTAAGCGCAGCAAAAGAAGCAATAGAATCTGGAATAAAACTTTTAGTTGCAATTCCTGAACATGTTCCAATTCGAGATACTATGGAAACACTTGAACTAGCTAAAAAAAACGATGCCATAATAATAGGGCCAAATACTCCTGGAGTTTTAATTCCAGAATTAATCAAGTTAGGAATTATGCCTGCCAGTCCTTTCAAGGTAGGCAATATTGGAGTTTTATCAAAAAGTGGAACTTTGCTATATGAGATTTCGTATAACCTTTCAGAGGCAGGATTTGGTCAATGCATCACACTCGGTATTGGCGGAGATCCAATTAATGGAACAAGGTTGGTAGATGCATTTGATATGATTTCTGATTATCCAAATTTGGAAGGAATTGTAGTTGTTGGAGAAATTGGTGGAGATGCTGAAGAAACATTGGCTCAACATGTCATTGACAGCAATTTCAAAAAACCAGTTGTTGCATACATTGCTGGAAGAGCTGCTCCTAAAGAAAAAAGAATGGGTCATGCAGGAGCAATTGTTTATGGCAATTATGGGTCTGCTGAATCCAAAGTATCCATGTTCAACAAGGCAAACATTCCGGTAGCAAAAAGACCAGGTGAAATTCCTATGCTACTAGCAGAAAAACTAAAGCAATCCGATTAAATTAAAAGTAAGTGAAAATTTATGTGAACAAATGCCAATAACTGATCCTGAAAAAAAACAACTTGCTCAAAAGGCGCGTCTTTACATGAAGATATGCTTTTACTGTGGTGCAAGAAATTCGATTGATGCTAAAAGATGCAGGAAATGTCACAACAAATATCTTAGATTAAAAAATAGAACACTTGGCATAAAGAAATAGATTTTACCTTAAACCTAAAGACACAAAAAGTTCCTATATTGTAAATCCATTGGACCGGTCGTCTAGTGGCTAGGATGACGCCCTCACACGGCGTAAAGATGAAAAATCTCGCTAAGGTCATGGGTTCAAATCCCATCCGGTCCATGTAATTTTTTAAATGAAATATATACAAAAAGTTACTTTGGAGATGAGACGATGTCAGACGAATGTGAGCATTTTCAACAAAAAGTAGAAGGCATGCTTCCAAAAACTAAGGGCTGTGAAGAATGTGAAAAAGAAAATACACCGTGGGTTGCCATTAGACAATGCTTAACATGTGGTCATGTGGGCTGTTGTGATTCTTCGGTGGGGCGTCATGCAACAAAACACTTTGAGGAAACAGGCCATTCTGTGATGATTGCAGTTCAAGACCATCCTTGGAAATGGTGTTATATTCACAAAGAATATTATTGATATTTTATGGGGCAATGTATCTGAGATAAAATGACAAAGTATGAACTAGGAACATGGGATCTAAAAGGTTTAGTTGCTAATCCAAAAAGTTCAGCATTTGAAAAACAAATAAAAATAGTTGAAAAAAAGTCAAATGATTTTACAAAAATTAAATCAAAACTAAATAATAAAATATCATCAAAAAAATTTCTTGAAATTTTACATGAATTAGAAGAGTTAGATGAAAAATTAAGCATTATTGGAGGATACGCTTCTTTAGCATATTCTAGTGATACTCAATCAGACGAAGCAACATCTTTGCTAACTAGAATGGCAAAATTGGGTTCTGAAATTTCTAACCAAACATTGTTTTTTGATCTCTGGTGGAAAAAAGGAATTGATGAAAAAAACGCAAATCGCCTAATCAAAGATTCAGGAGAGTTATCAGGATATCTAAAATACAAACGGCTAGTTGCAAAATATTCTCTTTCTGAACCAGAAGAACGAATTATCAATACACTTGATGTTACTGGAAGTTCTGCTTTAGTCAAGATTTATGACAAAATTACAAACGCCTTTGAGTATGTTGTAAAGATAGAAGGAAAAAAACGGAAACTTACAAGAGAAGAGCTTTCTACATATGTTAGAAGTACAAAGCCAAAAACACGAGAGATTGCTTACAAGCATCTTTTTGCAAAATATTCACAAAACAAGGGTGTGTTAGGCGAAATCTATCAAAATGTTGTTTTAAACTGGAAAGATGAAGGCGTAGATATTAGAGGATTTGAATCACCAATATCAATTCGAAATATTGCAAATGACCTAGATGGTAAAACAGTGGATACCTTATTATCGGTATGTAAAAAAAACGCTCCAATTTTTCAAAAATTCTTTTTGCTGAAAGCAAAAATGCTTGGATTAAAAAAACTTCGACGGTATGATCTATATGCTCCAGCTACCTCAAAAATCAAAGAAAAAAATTATCAATATGACAAATCTGTAAAACTTGTTTTAGATTCATTAGAGCAATTTAGCCCTAAATTATCTGCCTATGCAAAAGAGGTGTTCGTAAAAATGCATGTTGATTCATCTATAAGACCAGGAAAACGTGACGGAGCTTTTTGTAGTACTTTATCACCTAAAATCACACCTTTCGTATTAGTGAATTTTACAGGAAAATCAAAAGATGTGTTTACTATTGCACATGAGATAGGACATGCAATACACAGTAAAGCATCTTCAAATAAATCAATTTTAGTTTCAGATGCACCATTACCTTTAGCAGAAACTGCATCAACATTTTCAGAATTACTTTTGTATGATAACTTGTCTGATAAAATTTCAGATAATGAAAAAAAGATCATGCTTTCTGAAAAAATAGATGATTTGTATGCAACAATTATGAGACAAGCCTTTTTTACATTATTTGAAATTAATGTGCATAAACAAATTGCACAAAGCACTACTGTAGATAAAATATCAAAGACATATTTGAATAATCTAAAAGAAGAATTTGGAAATTCAGTTACCATCTCTGATGATTTTGCACTAGAATGGAGCTATATTCCACATTTTTTTCATACTCCGTTTTATTGCTATGCGTATTCTTTTGGAAATCTGCTTGCATTATCGTTGTTCCAACGTTACAAAAAAGAAGGGAGTGACTTTGTTCCGTCTTATATCAACATTTTAGCCGCCGGAGGTTCAAAAAAACCAGAACTACTACTGGATGAATATGGAATAGATATTAGCACCGCAAAATTTTGGCAGGATGGTTTTGATTACGTTAGTGAACAAGTAAAACAGATTTCATTGTTAAGCTAGAATAAGTAATTTTTAAAATTAAAAGCGACTGACAGTCATTAAACGCATTTTGACTGCCAGTCTTTGTTCCCCTTCGGTTTGAACCGATGTCAAACATGCAAAGGAATTTACTAAATTTAAACTTTAAACTAGGATTTTAAAATCAACCATTACGGCTTTTCTAAAAAAATTGAAAAATAAGATAGTAACCTTAATAGTTTCAAGCCAAATTGTGCTTCATGTGTATAAGTTCCTCTTTTTACTAGCTATATCTTTGATAGTGGTTTTCAGCTATTCTGAAGTTATTGCGCAAGATCCACGACTTGCAACATTTCAGGAGACAGCTCAGATAATTATAGACAAAAGGATTTCAAATAATGTTACTGCTGCAATTTCTCTTCAGAGCACAA
>BFAR01000169.1 GCA_008974855.1 archaeon MnTg01 | reverse complement strand
TATCTGAAATGAAATTAGGATAAGATATAGAAACTGATTCAGGATTTGAAACTGTACAATCACCAACAAACATACCGGCAATACAAAATGCCATAAACAATCTATGATCATTTTCAGAATTCAATTCTGCTCCATGTGGTTTTCCTGGAGATTCTAAAATCATACCATCTTCTTTTTCTTTAACTTTTATTCCCAACTTTTGTAGCTCTCGTGAAAGAATCGCAATCCTATCTGTTTCTTTGTATCTTGCGTGTTTCACATTGAAAAGCTCAATTGGTTTTGATGTTTTTAGCGCTAATATTGCAAGTGGAGGCAGGAGGTCGGGAGTATTTTTTAAATCAAATTTACCGCCTTTTAGTTCTTCAGGAGATCTTACATAGATGGTCTCCTTATTTATGGCAACATCTACTCCCAAAATTTTTAAAATATCTATTATCTTTTCATCCGCTTGTGGTAAATTTCCCTCAGTAATTTCAAATGTTAAATCATCTCCAAGTAACACAGCAGCTGAAAGTAACAATGCAAGACTTGAAAAATCTGCAGGAACTGTTATTGTCGCTGGTTTATACTTTTGTGGAGTAATTTGGTATTTTTTGTATGGAGTAATGATTTCAACTTTTACTCCAAATTTTTCCATTACATGAATTGTTGCGTCAAGATAAGGTTTTGATACCAAATCTCCTTCTATGTTCAATACCAGACCTTTTTGCATTCTCGGTGCGATTATCATAAGTGAAGTTACAAATTGGCTTGAAATGTTTCCTGGAATGTTTACTTCCCCTCCTTCAATAATCCCCGAAACTGAAATTGGAGGTTTTCCGTCAGTTGAGGAACATTTTGCACCTAGAGATTCTAACGCATCAAGTAATGGTTGCATTGGTCTTTGTATTAGACTAGCATCTCCTGTAAGAATCGTTTTTCCTTCTGAAAGTGAAGCCATTGCTGTAGCAATTCTTATCGTTGTACCAGAATTCTGAGCATCAATTTTTGCACTATAGTTCTTAAACTCTTTAATTCCTTTTACTTCTAAGTCATTTCCATTTTCTTTGATTTGAGCACCAAAGATTTTACATGCTTCAATGGTTGCACAAGTGTCACTTGATTGAAGAACATTTTTTATTTTACTAGTTTCGTCAATTAATGATGCTATCATAATAGCTCTGTGAGTATAGCTCTTATTTGATGGACAAACTATTTTTCCAGAAAGTTTTGTTTTTTCTATTTTACAACTCATTAACTTCAGCCTTTTTATTGTTAATTTTAGAAACTATTGTTCTTCCGGCAAGATTTGAAAAAATCTTCTTTATATTTGCTGAATTTTCTTTTTTACATATTGCTGCAATTGCTGGACCATTTCCTGAAACTGAAGCCCCAAGCGCTCCTTTTTCAACTAAATCTGTTATTAGTTTTGGGTCAGAATTGAGAATAGTAGAGGTTGCTATTCCATTTAGTATCATGGCATTCCAATAATCTGAATTACGAGCAAGGTTCCAAGCTTGCTCAAAAATTGGGCTAAGATTCTTTAGATTTTTTACATTACCTCGTTTTCTTGATTTTGGAATAAAAATTATAGAAATTAAATTTCTCGGCCCTTTCTCCGATTTGATAATTTTTCTTTTATAATTATCGGTTACCGCATATCCTCCATAAAAACATCCACATGCATCGTCATAAGCTCCTGTGATACTTACTCTACTTTCTATTGATGCGTCTACTCCCGCAAGTAGAATTTGGTTATCAGACCAATTCGGCTTAAATATTTTTGCGCATGCTAAAGCAACTGCAGATGAAATTGCACTTGAACTCTTCAATCCATATCCAGTGGGAATTTCTGATTCTAATGAAACTCGTATCTTCGTTTTCGCAAGTTCGTTTTTTGGAATAACCTTCTGAATAACTTTGTTAATTAAACGTGAACTAATTGTTTTATTTCTTGATTCAATAAAAATCCCATTTCCAGGTGAAGTCTTAATCAATGCCTTAGTTTTTAATGATATGCCAATTGTTGCACCCTTCCCTGTTGCAATAGCACTTACTATGGAAATTGCTCCATGTAATGTAGCTTCAACTTGTGCCATCAGAACCCTCCTAAGATTGATTTTTTCATGGAATCATAAGGGGCTTCCATTTCATGCCATATCTTAAAAGCTATAACTGCCTGACCCAAAAGCATTTCATATCCATAAACTATTGTAGCTCCATTTTCTTTGGATTTTTTAATTAAATCTGTATTAATTGGCTTATACACAATGTCATAAACAATTGTTTTTTCATTGATAGTTTTTGTTGAGATGGGACTTGGTTCATTTTTTAAACCAACAGACGTTGCATTTACAATAAAATTATATTCTGAAGCAGATTCTCCCACTTGATCTAATGTTATAGCATTAGCATCAATTCCAATTTTATGTGCAAATTGAACAAGTGCATTTCCATTTTGTAATGTTCTGTTTGCAATTGTTATTTTTTTGGCTTTTTCTTTAGCGATTCCTGCAGTTATTGCCCTGGCAGCTCCTCCTGCCCCAATTAGCAATACACTTGAATCTTTCACGCTTAGATTTCGCCTTTTTAGTGGATCTAAAAATCCATCCATATCTGTATTATACCCACGTAGTCTTCCATCAACATTTGAAACCGTGTTTGTTGCCCCGATAACACTGCACTCTTCACTAACATTATCAAGAAATTTAATCATCTCTACTTTGTGAGGAATAGTTACATTAAATCCACTAATCTTAATTTTTTTTAATGATTCAATTCCAGCTGCTAATTCACCTTTTGGAATTCTGTATCCAATGTATGTACAATCAAGACCAAGTTCTCTAAATGCTGCATTGTGAATGTTTGGAGATAAAGTATGATCTA
>BFAR01000168.1 GCA_008974855.1 archaeon MnTg01 | reverse complement strand
CTCCTGATAAGAATGTAATATCTAAAGTAAAAGAGGAAAACGATATGACACTTGACATCAATGAAGGAAGTTTAGTCTATCTTTGCTATCGATACAAAAAGATAGATTCTAAAATTAAGGATAGAACGATTTTTGAAGCCAAGAAATGTAAACGTGCAGGAATTGATATAGATATTATTGTAGTTAGTGAGGAAAAAGAGCTTTTGAAATATGCAGAAGATATTGAAAAAGAACTAAAGGGTAAAACTTATCATATTAACCAAGAAAACATGGATAAAGTTCTTGTACATGATTATCTTGCTAAAACAAGAAAGGTTTTAAACTCCAACCTTAGTTTGTGATACTAATGGATTCCACTTACAATAAAGAAAAAATACTTGATAGTATGTTTAATCCAGACACTTCTGAAATATTAGCTGAATTAGAAGATGGTGGAAAAGAATTATCATACTTGGTGGATAAGCTACAAATATCTGAAAATGAAATCCGTGAAAGACTGTCTTATCTCCTAGAACATAGTTTTGTAAATGAGAAAAAAAATGATAATAAAATTATTGTTACTGCAGATGCTGAAAAATTAGCAAAGCTTGTTGAAGAAGATAAAAACTTTGAAGATGTAGAAGACGGATTAGCAAAAATGGATAGTTATCTTAACTAAGCTTATTTTTTTGTCTGTTTCGAATTGAATAAACACCAATTCCGACTATCCCAATTAATCCAGAAATTAGGATAGCTGTTCCCATAACTCCAATTAATCGGGTACCTTCATCTGGCATGTAACCCAACCCTACAACTACTTTGGATTCTTTAATTCCAGAATTTTGTGTTTCTAGTTTATACGTCCCCCCAGAAGTGATTTCAAATCGTTCTTCAGTTGATTCTTTCTCAGCTATTTTTGAAATAATTTTAGAGCCAAGAGGATCAAAAACTGAAAAAGAAATGGTATCTTTTTCAAAATTTTCTATCACAACTACAGCAACCACACCAGTATCTCCAACTGATGGATCTAACTCTATTGATACTTCTAATGATGAATCTGGAAGTATATTTTCTTCTTTGACTAAGATATTTTTAGTTGTAAGTTGTGAACTGTAAAAAGATAGAATAATTCCTCCTGCGATGAGTGTACCTACTATTATCAAAAAAATCAAAGGTCTGTCCATATTGTTTTTGAAAAACCCCATTAGTTAAAACTTGTTTTTCACATAATCTAAGGAAATTTAGAATCTATCAATACAAAACAACTGTTTATCTTGCCTTTGTAAGGTGTAGATACTGAAAAATGCCTAAACTCTCCTGGGATGACATCTACAATTTTTGAAAGTCCAGTTGATACGACATTATTTAATTCATCAAATACAAGTATCTTGAAAAACACTGCTTTATAGTAAGCATCATCGTTGGTAAAATCCCCAGATAAAGTCACTACATTGTTTTGCTTTTTGCATATTACTCCAGAAACATTTTCAGAGTGGTTTGTTTCATAAAATCTCATTGCACTAACATAAAGATTATTTTGCTGGGCCAAAGAAAGTCTTGCTTGATGTTCTTTTAGCTGCAGATTCTTATTTTCCAAAGTAGATACTGGCTGGATCTTCTCTTTCTCTTCAGGGATTATACCTGCAGAAACAAGATACTCGATGGAATATTCAAACTCTTGATCTGAAATTATTCCTAGTTGGTGCCACTCAAAGAGGTTTTGAACCCAGCTTGGAATCTGATATTTTAGAGTTGGTTCTAAAGTAGACAAATGTATTTTCTTACAATTAGGACATGATGTTTTTTGTTGATTATTCATCATAACAAGATAGTATTGTTTTTCACCATCAATATTTAGAACTTCATTATTCCAACTTCGTAAAATATTATAACAAACTGTGATTTCTTTTGATTGCTCAATTCTAATTCTTTCGATAATCCAATCACACTCTTCAAAAAGCTCCCGAGACTGTAAGTTGTCATAAATGACTTCAAGCTCATCATCATAAATTGTAGAATAGTTATCAACAAGATCAAATGCCTCTTTGTCTGGAGTACTTTTTCTATAATCCGGTTCCATTACCCATAATTTTATCATATTATCATTCAACAAAAAATAATCTAGATCATCATTAGTAACTTTGATTGTTATTTTAACAAGATCTGCATTATTAAGATAATCCCCTGGAGTATCTTTTAATAAAAGAATCTGAATATCTATTATCTCTAGAGTAATCAAATCCAAATCGTTATCAGTTGACGGTAAGTTTATGGCAAAGACCAAAGGAGTTCCAATAATAGCTAATGTAATAATTATAGGAAGGATAAAATTGAATTTCAACTAAATTTTATTATGAGTTATTTGTTATTATTTCTAATCATTCTAATTTCCCTAGGGCTACCAGTTAGTTTAGCTGAAGGGGGAACAAACATAATTGAATTCAAAAAAAAGCATGTAACTAATTCACCTATAGTCTGTGGAGATAAGCTATGTGATGAAGTCTCTAAGGAAGAATCATCATATTCTATTCCTAAAAATAGTAATACTCCCATGGGGCAATATAATCTGGGAATTCCTATTCACAAAATTACTTGTCAACCTAATTCTGTATTTGTTTTAAAGTTATCAAACTGGCATCCAGCTTGTGTAAAGTCTGAAAATGTTCAAAGACTTGTTGATATTGGATGGGCTGCAAGCCTTGAAGATCTTGAAACCATTTTTACCACTTCGGCAAAAAAAGAGATTCCTCAATTTGCTCCGTTAAAAGAATACAGAAAAGAGTATCCACTTTACGAGGGGCTAGGAATGAGCATTACGTCTGATACCATTTATGACGAGGAGTATCTAATTTTTAATGGATATGGTTGGCATGGATTTCATAACGTGGAAATTACAATTTCAAACACGTTAGGCGAGGTTGAGTTTATGATGACACAAACCAACACAGATGGAATTCTTTATTTGCATTGGAAAATACCTGATACCATTACAAGTGGATGGTATCAAGTGCATGCCACTGATGGAATTCATGAATATGAAATTGATATTCCAATTATTTTACAATAAGACCCTTTATTCTTAAAATATTCAGTTAAAACTTTCAATTTTGCAAAATTACTTTACGATCTAGGATGAAATTTGAATAATTCCATTTTCTATAAGGTATTGAATTCCAGATACAAAGTCATTATCAGATATTTTTCCAGCAGACCACCACATAACATTGTTTTTTACCCATTCTGGAATATTTGATTCAGAAATTTTACCATAAAGATCACAGACATACAAATCAGCATCTGGCCCGATTTTTGAACATGGTTTTGGTCCAATCTGCTCATTTGTTACAAGAATTGTTACTGAAATTACATCGTTACGTGTTGCAATATGTTCTGCTAGTGAAGTAGTCATGGTTCCAGTAAACTCGTTGTACCATGTATCAGATTTGACATTTTTTGCACCTGCAAAGTGAACAAACTTCAAAACTCCCGATTGATAATAACGAATTTCACGTGCTCGCTTTGCTGGATCCTCAGTTGATGGTCCTCCTTTGACTTTTACTAGAACATCAATGTCTTGCCCTACAGAAAATCGGTCTTGATATTTGTATACAAATTCACTTACAGTAAAGCCAGATGCAAAATTATAGCCTAAAAAAATTGTGACCGTAATCACTAGAATAAAAATTCCGCTTTTGAAGAAATTGAATTCAACCATTAGAATATTCTAGTATGCGGTAAGTTATTTTGGTCTTTGGAAGAATCATTTGAGATTAGCAAATAAATTATTTTTTAAAAAGTTTCATCAATAAACCAAGCTTTAATGCTTTTTCTCCTGTTTTAGCCTCAGAATAAGGGCAAAATCTCGGTTTTTTCCTGTTTTATGAAGGAAATTCAAATATTAGCCAAACCTAATAAAATTAGACAGCGCTAAGAAATTTAGCCTAGGCTAAATTTAAATAACAACTGACTTAAATTCATATAAAATGATGAATTCTAAAACAAGTTTTATGATCTCCATTTTAGCTATAGCTATTGTCGCATCTGCACTTTATTTTGTATTTCCAGAAGGGATTAGTGCACAGCAAGAAGAGAAAGTCTTTGTTACACATAACGGCGTAATTGTAAAAACAACAGGTGAGGTATTAGATCCGGTATATGCAGCTGCCACTGTTGACTTTGAACCAGACAAGTTTTTACGTGAATTCAATTATGGAAAGGTTTCGAAATTAGAAGATGGCAGGACATTACGTGAATTTACTATAATCGCTGAAGATACCAAAGTTATGGAAATATCGCCAGGAGTATTTTTCAATGTCTGGACCTATAATGGAACCGTTCCAGGTCCTACCATCAGAGCAACAGAGGGGGATCTCCTACGTGTGAAATTTATCAATAACGGCGAAAAGACACACACAATACATTTTCATGGAATTCATCCAGCAGAAATGGATGGAGTCTTTGAAATGGTTGGACCAGGTGGAGGAGAATTCACATACGAATTCATCGCTGGACCTGTTGGGGTTCATATGTACCATTGTCACGTAATGCCTGTTGAAGAACACATAGCACGCGGTTTGTATGGTGTCTACATTGTAGATCCAAAAGAGGGCAAACCACTAGCGGATGAAATGGTAATGGTACTAAATGGATTTGATACTGACTTTGATACTGAAAATAATACCTATGCTGCAAACTCAGTTCCGTTTTATTATCAGAACAATCCAATTCAAATTAACAAAGATGAGCTAATCAGAGTTTACGTAATTAACATACTTGAATTCGATCAAATAAACAATCTTCACATGCATGGTAATCTCTTTGACTATTATCCTACAGGAACTTATCGGGTTCCTTCTGCATACACTGATATGATAACACTCTCTCAAGGCGAAAGAGGTATTATGGAATTCAAATATGAATATCCCGGAAAATATCTATTCCATGCACACAAAGTTGAATTCTCAGAAAAGGGATGGGTTGGAATATTTCAGGTAAATGATAATTCAGATCAAGAATCACAAACCGGAATAGAATATGGAAGTTAACCAAAATTCTAGAGCAAAGCTAGTGGCAAGTGGAATTATCCCTTTTGTATTAGTGATACTTTTGATTGCCTACATTTTTGGTCCAGGCTCAGATATGCTAGATCTAGGCATACCTTTACCAGAAATTACTATTGAAAAAGTAAATTTTGTAGACAGGGAAATTCAGGTAACTGTACG
>BFAR01000167.1 GCA_008974855.1 archaeon MnTg01 | reverse complement strand
TCCATAGATTCTTCTTCCTTCATTGTGTCATCCATAGATTCTTCTTCCTTCATTGTGTCATCCATAGATTCTTCTTCACTTTCTTGAGATGCACTTGGCATTTTTGTTTCTCCACCGGTTTCAGAACAAAGTCTGTCACCACAAACTATGCTACCTGTTGCAGAACCGAATTTGTTTGTTCCAGTACCTGCACTTTTTGTAAGGGCATCTGCTTCACCAATATAATCAGTAGTCAGTGCAACCGTCAAAAGCGGAAGTATTGCAAGAAATCCTAGATATTTTAGATTTGCATTCATTGAAATGTGTCTCTTGTTGACCTATTAAAAGCGTTTTTCCATATCTATTAGATTTAGTTTATTTTTGAAATCTTCAAAAAATATATTCTAACCGGAGTTGATTTTTTGAGTGGAATGTAATTTATCATGAATTTGAGCTAGAATTAATTCGGCCTTTTCTTTATTCTCAAAAGACTCTGCGGTTTCATCCATAATTGAGTCTATTTCATAGCTTTTATCAACTAAAATTTTTGCCACATGATCATCTAGTGTACCATTGCCAATCAAGTAATAAGCAAAAACAGTATTTTTCTGTCCAATTCGATGTAGACGATCTTCGGCTTGTCTATGAATAGCTGGACTCCAATCTAATTCAGCAAAAATAACATATTTTGCTCGAGTTAAATTAATTCCAAGATTTCCGGCTCTTAATCCTGCAATCATCAATTTGGTTTTGCCTTCCTGAAACATATCGATGTGAAGTTGCCGTTTATTGTCTGATTGCCCACCAATAATTGATGAGGGATTAAATTCACTTAGACTATTGTGTAATAAATCATGAATTGCCCTATGATGGCAAAAAACAACTACACTCTCATCAATTTCCATTATGTTTTTAACAAAATTGATAACATGGGGAAGTTTAGCAACACCGGCAGCTTGTCGTTCACTTTGGATAGCTCTATGAAATGAAGCCGATTTATCAAATGCGGTTTCGGCCTCTTTTTGCTCTACTTCTAATTTTTTCCAAATTTTATCTAATTCATTATTATAGTAAGTTGAATCTGAATCAATAAATTCCTTGTATCTTACTTTGTCTTTTAGTTCTTTTAAAACATCAGATTTTTTTCTTCTAAGCATTACATGGCTGCATAATTCTTTTCGTAAGGATTCACGTTTGTTTTCTAGAACAATTGCTTTTCCTTTATCATTCACATAGCAAAAATATTCACAGAATTCTTTGAAACTTCCAAGTAATCCAGGACGCAAAATATCTACTATTGGCCAAATTTCTGAACCACGATTGTAAATGGGGGTTCCAGAAAGGCCTATTCTATATTTTACAGATTTTAAAGCAGTTAATTTTTTTACTGCTGCATATTTTTTGGTAGATTTTGAACGAAGGTTTTGTACCTCATCACAAACGATAGTTCTTATATTTAATTTTGATAAATCAACTAACCGTTTTTCTAATAATTCATAATTTATTATATAAAAATCAAATTTCCCAATATCTTGAGATTTGCCTTTTCTAATTAAGGTGGAAGACGGAACAGATTGTTCCATCAATCGTCCATTTCTGCTCTTTTTCATCATAAATTTTCCAATTTCTCTTTGCCAATTTCTCAATGTTACCAAAGGAGCAATTACAAGAGTTGGAGAAGATTGTTTTTCAGTAGAAATGTATGCCAGTGTTTGAACTGTTTTACCTAACCCCATCTCATCTGCCAATAATGCATTGCCAGAGGATTTTAAAAGAAAATCAAGTCCCTCTTTTTGAAAATTAAGAAGTTTACCTTTAAACTGTTTGCCAGGACTAGCTTTGCTTAGTTTTTCTATTTTTTTTGGTTTTATTTTTTTTGAGGTAGATTTTATGATTTTTCTACGCCATACTGATTTTGAAAGTATTTCC
The DNA here is from genome assembly GCA_008974855.1 of archaeon MnTg01. Taxonomy (GTDB): domain Archaea; phylum Thermoproteota; class Nitrososphaeria; order Nitrososphaerales; family Nitrosopumilaceae; genus CSP1-1. The sequence goes on along the minus strand of BFAR01000167.1, from coordinate 3,917 downwards.
ATAGGATATCTTTCTAGAATCCATTGAATTTGTTGTACATTTTGAAAATTGTCTGGAATTATTGCTTCGTTAGGTCCTTCACCGTACCAAGATTGTGGAATTAATCTTGAGACCATTGTAACAGCACGAGAACCAGTAACCTTCCAACTCCATGTGCGAGAATATTTATCTAGAACATATTCTAAAGTTCCAAAATTTTTTGTTTTGTCAACAGGTAGCTGCTCGATTATTACTTTCATATCAGCCCGTAAGCTTGTTTTAGGGCCATTTAAGCGGTTCTAGTCAAATAATGAACACACTATTCCAGTAAATGATTATGAATAAATTCTAATTTTCCTCCATGAATTAATAAAAAATGTAATTTTTTTACGCTTAATAGAAAATAATTTATTAGTATGGAAAAAAAGACAAAAAAGTTACAAAATGGATTATTTTATTGTTGAAGATGTAAATGAGTTATTAAAATTAAAAAAAGGTGATAGCAGTAGGTTAAATAATATTAAAGAAGCGTGCGAATCGAATGAAATTATTTCAATTTCTGATCGAAAGTATATCGAAAGGCTTTCGTCTCAATATTTACGACCAACTCTTCAGAAAAAATCAAAAACTCAAGATAAGCCAAAATTTATTCCTATAGAAGAACCCAAAGATCTCAGTAGGGAGGAAAATACAGACTTTGAAACAAACCAAATATCAAAAATAGAAAAACCACAGATCTATGAAAAGCCTCTAATTTCTGAAAATTCTAATGAAGAAAAAATTTCAAAAGAGTTTAACTTTAAACCAAATAAAAAAATCTTGCTTGCCATAGCATCCATTATTTTAGCATTCATTTTGATTGGAGTAATAATAGGCAATGATGGAATCCAACTTTCAAACAATTCCGAACCTATTCAGAATAATACTTTACCAGATTTTTCTCTACAGATAGATAATTCCAAGTATGATGCATCAGATATTATTTCGATTTCAGGGAAAACATCATCGACGTCTACTGGCACTGTAAGACTTTTCATTGAAAATGAAAAAAATAAATTAATTTGGGAAGAAAATGTGAATCTAAAAAATAATGGGGAGTTTTCAACATTACTTATTGCAGGAGGTATAGGATGGGAAAATAGTGGAAAATATTTTCTCAATGTTGAACATAATGATTTTACAAAAAAAATTTCATTTGATTTTATTGGGAAATAGATGTTTCAGAGTTTATTGATTTATTTTAATTATTCCTTGGTCAATAAGAAAAGTTAAAGCATTGATTAATTCGTCTTCTGAAATTTCATCATAAGAATATAAAACAAATATGTTTTTTACCCAGTCAGGAATTTTCGTAGTGTTTATTAACTCAGAGTCAGTTTCACTTGATTGATCAGTTTCTTCACTTATTTCAGTAGACGTTTCATTGTACTCTGGAAACTCTATAGATTGAAAAGTTGACTCGCTTGGTTTGATAACAGTAAATGTTGCATTCCCAATTACACCTCCATTTTCTGTAAACACAACGACTTCATAATTACCTAGCATATCTGCAGTAGTGCCTAGTTTGTCTTCTTTAAGTAAATGACCAACATCTGCACCGGCTTTTCCATTTGATTTTTCACGAATTACGATGTTATTTTCAGAAATAATGGTGTTTGTTGCAGATTGAATGACACGTAAAAAGTAATAACCATCACTAGGATCAAAGTTTGTTATATCAACATATACACGAAGTAATGTGTTTGGAGAATCTAAATTAATTACAGAAGCACCTACAATTGAAACATCAATAATGGTTTCTGCATCCCATCCCTCATCAGACTCAGCTAAAATGTTCTGAGGGATTAGAAAAGCTATCATAATAGAAAAAAATATTAAAAACTTGATTTCATTCGACATTATTAAAAAATCAACACATGTGGTTATAAAAACATGTTTGATTAATTTTTACATTCATCAGAAATTGAATAGGATTGTTATGAATAACAAAAATTTGATAGTTCTAATACACAGATGCATGCCAGTAAGGTATGTGTAGATACAGTGAGTTCGTTCCTGATAAAAATAAAATTTAATATTCTATAGTTTCATGTATGTTCAAATTAGACATTTTTACAATAATTAATAGAAATCCGTTTAGATTTATTTTAACCAAAAATGTCTAGCATCATTGCATCAATTTGTTCGATTTGACCTTCTACAATTTTGTATGCAGATTCTAAATCTTCTTCATTAACAAGAGAAACCTCAAGTGCACAAGAAGGACAATACAAAATTCCTTTCCAGCTTGCAACCACTCTGCCTTGCAGATGATCGTTACAAGAAATACATTTGGAATTAAAGGGATAAAAATAAACAAAGGTGCTTTCGCTTATTTTCAAAGAAATGCACTCCTAAAACCAATTTCCTTCATCAGGAATTTCTTTGATCTATTTTGTAATAAGATGGAATTTGTACGATTAGATCAGACACCAGTGGTTCAGAAGTATTTACTTGTGATTTTCAGTTATTCCTAATTTTTTATGTGGTGGGGTAGAAGCATCGTGGCAGTCACAATCACAAAGATATGCCTTATGTTCAGGACAATCAATACAATCATAGTGTTTGTGTCCTTCACAACTTGCACATTTCATGGTATATTTCAGATAATTGTTACTTGAATACTTTTTTATTTTTATGGATCGACTTCGCTTTTTTCTAATAATTTATGACTTAATTCCATGTAACTGGGGGGATCTAATTCTTTTGAAAACCCTTTGTCAGTATGGATAAGATAAACTGAGTGTAGTTTTGCATTTAAGATTTCTTCATATTGTATTGGTGGGTTTTTGTAAAAACGATTACAGAGACTTTGGGCTTTTTCAATTTCTTTTTTATCTCTAGAATTTGGAGGAATTAGAAAAATTTTTGGTATTGGTAAAACTCCAATTACAGGAGTCGCTAATGAAAATTTTGAACAGTGTTGACTGTATCTTGCAATTTTGCTAACAATTCTGGCGGTATAGTAATCTATAGTATCTAATGCATGATCTGGAGGAGTAAAACCAGTTTCAATTTCAATAATTGTTGTCCCATCCCCTTTTTCAGCAAAAATATCACATACTAAAATTTCAGATATTGATTTTTCAGCATCTACCACATATCCTCGTGAGATTAGATGAGATGCACAAATAAGTTCTAGAACCGAATGATTAATTTTTACAAGATTTTCTTGATACATTTCAATTAGTCTTTGCCTCACATAGTTTAGTTTTGGAACATCGTTTTCTTGTAAATGCCTAGAAAGTTTTTTGGTAACTTCATACACATCGTCACGGAATTTTTCTAAATCCAAATCAATTATCTCCAGAGATTTCTGAATTTATAAAAGATATATTTTGTTTGAAGTTAAATTTCAAATATTAGAATTTAGAAAAATTGTTTGTTAGCATAATTTTTTTGTTTGAAAGAACTACGATGGAAATTATTGCTACAACTAAAATCAATACAGCGATTGAACCAAATTCTGGAATTACAGAGGTTCCAATGATTTCTATTGTTTTACCTCCAGCTCCAAAGGATAGTGTAAGGGTTCTCTGTCCTGCAATGGAACTTTCACTTTCTGTAAAATCAGCAGGTTCACCATTTATCATTACAATAAATTCAACATCCTCACCGTCAGATGATTTTGCATTAAGTAATTTACGATCTATATCTATAGACAGAGTTTGAGCATAGTTACCATTAATGTTTAATGTCAGTGTTTTAGTTTCAGTGTTAAGAGTACTAGTTACCTGCGAAAGTGCAAAAGATGATTCATAAGGAATACAATATTGCCCGCCATTCGTACCTAAAACTGTAATCTCATTAGAATTGCACTCTAGGCTACTTTGCGAATCCATTGCAATTAGATTTACATTTGTTTTAAAAATAGTACTTTGAGGTCCAGCCTGAGCCTT
>BFAR01000166.1 GCA_008974855.1 archaeon MnTg01 | reverse complement strand
TTAAATATACTAAACGTCCCAGAGCGGCCAATTCTGATTATTTTTGTAGCTATAGTAATTATTGCTTTGGTCGGATTAAAAATTAGAAAACAATCTAGCTGAATTTAGGGCCTGCGTTGCGGATTTCTTCAGGAGCTTCTTTGAATTTTGTAAAGTTTTCAATAAACATTTGCGCAAGTTTTTTTGCAGACAAATTATAAGAATCCTTATCAATCCATATGTTTTTTGGATTCAAAATTTCAGGAGGGACATTTAGGCACTCTGTTGGAATATCCAAATTAAACAAGTCGTCATGTCTGTACTTTACAACATCTAATGCGCCAGTAAGTGCAGCAGTTATCATTGCTCTGCTGTATTTTATTTTAATCCTGGATCCAACGCCATATGGTCCTCCTGACCATCCTGTGTTAATCAAATAGACTATTGCATTATGTGAGTTTATTTTTTCGCCCAACATTTTTGCATATACTGATGCAGGTCTTGGCATAAATGGTGCTGCAAAGCATTCAGAAAATACTGCCTTTGGTTCTTTGATCCCTCGTTCAGTTCCTGCAAGCTTGCTTGTGTATCCAGACATGAAATGATACATTGCTCCTTCCTTTGTTAGTCTAGACACGGGTGGTAAAACACCTAGTGCATCTGCTGTTAGAAATATTATGACTTTAGGATGTCCACCAACACTTGGAATTACTGCGCCTGGAATGTAATCTAGGGGGTAAGCTACCCTAGTGTTTTCAGTTAAGCTGTTATCATCAAAGTGTGGTTTGAGGGTCCGCTTGTCAATTACAACATTTTCTAAGACGGCTCCAGATTTTATTGCGTCCCAGATTTGTGGTTCGGCTTCTTGTTTTAGGTTGATACATTTCGCATAGCATCCTCCCTCAAAATTAAAAGAGCCTTTTTCAGACCAGCCATGTTCATCATCACCAATTAACATTCTATCTGGATCAGCTGACAGTGTAGTTTTACCAGTTCCTGACAAACCAAAAAACAAAGCAGTATCTCCATTCTTTCCAATGTTTGCGGAGCAATGCATTGGAAACACCCCCTGGGAAGGCAAAATGTAGTTCATTACAGAAAACATTGATTTTTTCATCTCTCCAGCATATCTTGTGCCACCAATGAGTACGAGCTTTTTCGTAAGATCAATGATTATAAACACATTAGAGTTTGTTCCATCAGCTTCTGGAATTGCCTCAAAGTCATTAATGCACATCAGGATAAATTCTGGCTGGTGTGATTCAAGTTCTGCAGCAGATGGCCTTACAAACAATTGCCTTGCAAAAAGATTTTGCCATGCGTGGTCATTTATTACTCTAATTGGTAATCTGTTTTCAGGGTCTGCACCAATAAACCCATCAAAAACATAAAGCTCCTTTCCATCTACAAAATTTTTCATCTTTTCAAATAATTTTTCAAACTTTCCTGGAGGAAATTGGTGGTTGACTTTTCCCCAGTCTACATTTTCATGTGTTTCATCATCAAACACAATGTATCTATCATCAGGAGAGCGTCCAGTATACTTGCCAGTCTTTACAGAAAGAGAACCAGTACTTGTAACGATTCCCTCGTTTTTTTGTACAGCAAGATCGACTAGTTTTGCAACTGGGAGGTTTCTGTGAATAACAGATGGCGTAATACCAAAGTCTTCAAGCTGAGATGTGAATTTACTTGTAATAGTTGATTTTTGATTTTCACTCATTGTTTTCCCTCTAATATTGCAGGCAGTAATCAATTACTAAATAAATCATAAGGAATTAGTTTGATTTTGTACATTCCACTCTAGTTTTGAGAGTGTATTGCAGGAAGCTATTTATTTAAAAATCCTCGATCTCCCTTCATGACAATAAACAAGGACAAACTCGAAGCACGAGAAAATGTTGCTAAAAACAGACCAGAGTTTATCCGAGGAGAAAGCTGGAGATACAAAAGACTAGAAACAACATGGAGAAAACCAAAAGGAGTAGATAACCACCAGCGAAAGCAAAAAAGTCGCGGAAGACCTGGAATAGTCAAGGTAGGTTATAGAGGACCAAAAGAGGCTCGTGGTCTTCATCCATCTGGATATACAGATAATTTAGTTTACAATGTTAATGATTTAGAAAAATTAGATCCAAAGACTGACGGTGTACGATTAGGTCATAGCGTTGGAACAAAAAAGAGAACAGTGATCATAGTCAAAGCAATAGAAAAAAAATTCAAGATTTTTAATGCAAGGGTGTCTGCAGTTGCCAGTAAATCTTAAAGCTAAAAAAAGACTCGTCTCCAGAATTGTGGGAGTTGGATTGAAACGAATCAAGTTTGATTCTGATCATCTTGATGATATAGAAGATGCTATCACAAGAGACAATATTCGAAGTCTGATTACTGCAAAAACGATTAAGATCAAGCCATTTGTGGGTACCTCCAGAGGACGAGCAAAAACAAAAAGAATTCAGAAGAAAAAACGAGGCACCACACAAGGTTCCAAAAAGGGAAAGAAGGGAGCCAGAACTAATAGAAAAGAAAGTCATATGATCAAAGTTCGCTCACTTCGCTATAGACTAAAGATTGCAAAAGATAGAAAGGAAATAACAAATCCAGAGTTTTGGGATCTATACAAGATGATTAGGGGCGATACAATAAGAAACAGCGCACATCTTCGAAGCTTAATTGAAGAGATTGTAGCTAAACGCAAGTCTTAGGAAAAAAATGCAGACTGCAGTTTTAGTGGTTATTTTTGCATTTACTTTATTTGGGTTTTCGCAACTAACTGATTCTGCTTTTGCAATTGCATACTTTCCTCCTCCACTAAAACAAATAAGTGATGGAGTAGATCCTGCAAATGTAACATGCACTGAGGGCCTTGAGATTGTATTAAAAAAATCAAATGGGAATCCTGCATGTCTTAAACCTGCAAGTGTTGCTAAACTCATAGCAAGAGGCTGGGCAATTCACATTTTACCTGATTATAAAAATGAATTAAACAATTCAGAAATTTTTGCTCTAGGTAATTACAATGTTGAAACTCAAGATGTAAATTATTTTAATGATATTCAAGGATTTCTTGCAAAACCAATTGGTGAAGGACAGTTTCCAGGAATGGTTATGATTCATGAGTGGTGGGGACTAAATGATAACATCAAGGAGATGGCAGAAAAACTTGCCTCTCATGGATATGTAGTTCTTGCAGTTGATTTGTATAATGGAGAGGTAGCTATTACATCAGATCAAGCACGTCAGTTAATCACCTCATTTGATACAAATGTAGGAATTGAAAACATGAATTTTGCAGCATCGTACATTCAGGAAAATCATAATGTACAAAAAATAGGCTCTATTGGTTGGTGCTTTGGTGGTGGTCAATCGCTAAACCTTGCCTTAAACAACCAAAACATGGATGCCACGATTATTTACTATGGAAGCTTAATTACAGAACAAGAGTTATTATCAAATATTAGTTGGCCAGTTCTAGGAATTTTTGCAGAGTTTGACCAAGGGATTCCAGTTGAGAGTGTAAATGATTTTGAGACTTCTTTAGATGATCTTGATATTCCAAATGAAATTCACATTTATCCTGGAGTTGCTCATGCCTTTGCAAATCCATCTGGTGAAAGATATGCACCTAATGAATCAAAGGATGCATGGGAAAAGACTATAGAATTTTTAGAATTAAACCTAAAGATGTCTTAGAACTTGTGAAATTTTTTGTTCCAGTCTAAAATTTTTCCATCCTGAATTTTAATTCCCTCTTTTCGTAGCATATTTGTTTTAACGTCACCACCATATGCATAACCACCAACCTTTCCATCTGACTTTACAACTCTGTGGCATGGAATTATTGAAGGATATGGATTTTTTTTCATAATTTGCCCAATCACTCGTTGTCCATTTTTTAGTCCTACCGCATTTGCCAATTCACCATATGTTGTAACTTTACCTTGTGGAACTTCTGTTAGTTTTTTGTAGACTTGCTGATCAAGACTCATAGTCTGATTACCTCAAGATTGGTTTGACTAAGAAGATCCATGACCTTTTGCTTGTTTTGTCCTAGTCCTCCCCAATCTAATAGCGCAGTTTTTGCCATACAATTTCTATCTAGGATATGAGAAAATAGTTCTTGGTCTAAAAAATCCAAACCATGTTTTGGAATAACGGTTCCCAAAGCATGCTTTCCTTCGATGATTTCCTTTGTGAACTTTTCTGGATAGTGAGTTCCCCCAAAACAAATGGCAACAGGTGCAATTTTTTGTTCATCTTTAATTACTTCAACTACAAGTTTTGCTACAGAACTACATAGAGTAGTGTCAGCCCACTGCTTTTCGGTTGTCCCAATTTCAATGAAGATGGAAGGTTTGTTTAATGCAGTAGGGCCATGGTGTGTAGATTCAATAGTTATTTGAAAATCAGAAAAATCATTTTTGTGCTCCCACAACTTTTTCAGATAAGATTTTTGAAGTTGTGGATGTGGAATTGCAACCTGTCTATCATTCCCACCAAATTTTGAATCTGAAAAATTTCCAGTACTATGACATGTAAGAGCTAAGACGCCAGACTCGGCTGCATGCTTTGATAAAAATATAAATCCATCATACGAGTATTTTTCCTCAAGCCAATCAGCAGAAATTGCTGGAGTTGAAATTATCAATAAATCAAAATCCTTACCACGATAAATTTCGTCGTCTTTTTTCATCTCTTGTGATATGAAGGTAGCCATGTTGTTGCCTGCATGGTCATCTTGGTAAGCAACAAGTAATTGCATGAGATAAAAGATATAAAGACACCTTATTAATCACAGGCATTGAATCCGAAAAAAACTGCAAGAGATTGTTTCAACACAATAAAACTTGCAAAAAAATCCGATAAAGATGACTATATGCAACATATGAGATTGGTATTATTAGGAATAGCTGGAGTAGGCAGTATGGGATTTATTATTCAATTTGTGTTTTCTGTAGCAACATTTGGACGTTAGATAAAATTGATTGAAGAAACACCTCAGATAATAAAGGCAGATGTAGAACAACAACCTAGTGCAGAACAGCAACCAAGTTCAGAACAACCTAGTGCAGAACAACCTAGTGCAGAACAACCTAGTGCAGAACAACCTAGTGCAGAACAACCTAGTTCAGAACAACCAACAGAGCAACCATCATCAGGTGAAGAAATCAAATCCCATCTTTTTGCAATAAGAACAACTGGTGGTCAAGAAAAAGTGGTACTTAATTTATTACAAAACAGAGTTAGAACACAAAAAATCAATATTCAATCTGTCATGTTAATTGAAAATTTGAAAGGATATATCGTGTTAGAAGCAGTTGATGTGAATCAGGCCTTTATGGCAATTCAGGGAATAAGACACATTCGTGGACAGCTTAGGGGGGAGCTTGAATTCAAGGACATTGAAGGATACTTGATCAAAAAATCCACTGTTACAGAACTTGCAGTTGACAAGATTGTTGAAATTATTGGCGGACCATTTAAGGGAATGAAGGCGACAGTTACCAGAATAGATCATGACAAAGAGGAGGCAACTGTCATTTTGTTGGATGCTCCATATCAGCTACCAGTAACAGTAGACGCAAACTACCTCAAACTTAGCACAGAGTAGCAAAGGATTAAATTTTCATATTAAAGTGAATGAATTATGGGAGAAGCGCAAAAAATTTCATCATTGGTTACAGGCGGAAAGGCTTCTGCAGGTCCACCATTGGGTCCTGCTCTAGGGCCTATGGGAGTTAACATTATGGAAGTAATTAATGCCATTAATGAAAAAACAAAAGATTTTGAAGGAATGAAGGTACCTGTAACAGTTTCAGTTGACCCTGATACCAAAAAATGGGATATTGAAATTGGAATTCCTTCTGCAGCAGCTTTGCTTCTCAAAGAAACAGGAATTCAAAAAGGTTCTGGCACATCTGGTACTGACTGGGTTGGGGACATTGGCATGGATGGAATTGTCAAGGTTGCTAAAACAAAGTTAGAAAATTCTTATGCAGACTCATTAAAGTCGGTTGCAAAGGAGATCATCGGAACGTGTTTGTGTTTAGGAATTAAAATAGAAGGAAAATTACCCAAAGAACTTACTGCTGAAATTAATGCAGGAAAATGGGATGAGAAATTAAAGTAAATTATTGTTTTGTGAGATAAACTGGGTCTTTATCGGTTTTTTGTAACTCTACAAATGTTTCTGTGTTTTGTATTCCTTCAATTTTTCCAATCTTTTCTATGACTACAGTGTGCAACGCCTCTAGGTTTTGAGCTAACACTCTGACCAGAATGTCAAATCGACCGGTAACTTCAGAAATTGATGCAATCTCTGGGGTTTCCATCAAGGCTTTATGAATTTGTTCTTTGGATTTAGGATCACGGTTAATTCCAACGGTAGCCTTTACTCCAAATCCTAAAAGAGAATCATCAATTACGATGGTGTATTTTTTTATGAGTTTCTTTCTGCTTAGTCTTTTAATTCTGCTGTACAGAACTGATGCATTGATTCCCAGTTTTTTTGAAAGGTTTGGAACTGAGATATTGGCATCGCTAGTCAGCTCGAATAATAACTTCATATCTAATTCATCGTATCTGCGCAATGTTCTGAAAGATTTTCACTTGAGGTAATAAATGTAAGTTTTGAAAGGAATGTTATAGTAATTTACAATTAATAATTAGTAAATCTGAAATTATTCGAAGAAGTTAATTTTTTGCCTTTTTTGCCTCTAAACGATTTTAAGTAGGCTTTTTAGAAAATTGCCATATTGATTACTGAAAAGAAGTTAACAGAAATGATTAAGGAGGCAAAGGCCACTGATAAGGAACGCAAGTTCAAGCAATCCCTAGAGCTAATTATGGTTTTCAAAGATATCGATGTAAAAAAAGGATTTTCAATTAATGAAACTATTCAGCTACCAAAAACAAACTCTCCAGCTGCTATCTGTGTTATGGCTTCAGGCGACATGGGTCTGAAGGCAAAAAATGCAAAGGCAGATAAGGTAATAGACAATGATGAGTTAACAAGACTTGCTGCCAATAAGCGAGAGTCAAGAAAACTCATCAACAGCTTTGATTTCTTTTTGGCTGACACTAAACTCATGCCAGTTGTTGGTAAAGTTCTAGGTCAACTCCTAGGCCCTAGAGGAAAGATGCCCACACCTGTACCTTTTAATGCACCAATTGATGCATTTTTAGAAAGATTTAGATCTTCAGTTAGAGTAAGAGTAAAAAATTCGTTGTCAATGTCATGCAAAATCGGTGATGAGTCAATGGAGGATGCTGATTTGGCAATAAATGCACATGCAATACTTGGTGGAATTGAGAAAAAATTACCAAACGGTGATAAAAACATTAGAAAGATTTTGATAAAAACTACAATGGGTAAGATTGCCAAAGAACAACTAGTAGTGAAAAAGTAGATGCGCGAGAATAGAACCACTTATCCAAAACGAAAGGCACAGCTGTATCAGCAGCTACAAGAGCTACCAAAAAAATATGATGTAATAGCTTTAGTTAGAATGGAAAAGGTTCGAGCATCTCAGCTTCTACCATTGAGGAAAAAATTCAAAGGAGAAGTAGAAATTTTGAGTATCAAAGACAAGGTTGCAAGAAAAGCAATTGTGGCACTTGATATTCCTGGAATTAAAGACATTGTTGAGAAACTAACTGGTCAGTGTCTTTTCATGTTTACAAATATGTCACCATTCAAGCTTAACGTTTTACTTGGAAAAAATAAGATATTTTTGCTTGCACGTGCAGGCGACAAGGCAAGTATGGATGTTGTAATTCCAGCAAAAAACACTGGTATTGCACCAGGTCCAATCCTTACCGACTTTAAGGAAGCAAAAGTTCCAACAAAAATTGATCAAGGAACAATTTGGATTACAAAAGATACCGTTGCAGCCAAAAAAGGTGAACCAATTTCTTCAAAGCTTGCAATCCTTTTAGGAAAGCTTGACATAAAGGCTGTAGAGGCAGGAATTGCACTATCAAACGCACTAGAAAAAGGACTGCTTTATTCTAAAGAAGAGTTATTCATCGACGTAGAGAAGTTCAGAGAAGAGCTTTCACGCGCTCACCAAGAGGCAGTTTCTCTATCAATAGAGGCAGCATATGTAACTAAGGACAACATTAAACAAATTCTTGCAATGGCAGCACAAGGATCTCGTTCAGTTGCACTAGAGGTAGGATATCTTACAGATGAAAACAAAGATCAAATTTTGCAAAAAGCACACTCTCAAGCAAAGGGTCTTGTAGGAAAGGCTAAAGACTACAAACCTGAATAAAATAAAAGAAAATTTTTAGGTCAAGCTTTTTTCAGTAATCCAGCCCAGACTAGTGCATTTTCTGGAAGTTCATTCATAGAAGCGATCTCTACTTCAATTTCCTTATCCTTTTTGATAAATCCTTTCATAAGTAATTAGGGCAAAATTATCAATTAAGAAATTGTTTGTAATTTTTAGCAAACATCTGATGGTTTTTCAATGTTCTCATCAAAGTCTTTTCTATCAAATCTTAACATTTACATAATATTAGAATGGAGGTTAATTTCGAGAAAATTGGAAGACGTATTACCACCTAACAAAAGGCAAAATGAGTTTGTCAGTAGACTAAACAAGATAATGCCCAAAGTTCCTTCTATGAAGTGGGGGGCACTAACTAACATTTATCCAACAAATGCAAAGCTTGAAGAGATGAATCGACTTTTGCCGCATGATAAGAATTGGCACCTATTGTTTGAGGAAAAAGACCAAGTAAATGTAGATGGAGTTCCAATTAGGCGCAAAACCTTGGACTCTATGACGTGATTTTAATTTCTAAAATTATTAGATATTTCCTTTAACCTTTGGAAGATTCCAGTTATACTTCATTGCAACCAGACGCAGACCTGTTATAATTGCTATACCTGCAATTGATGCAATATACAAGTCAACACCTAATGCCAAAATAAAGTAGAATATTACAATTCCTACAAAACTGGCAGAAGCATACATCTCCTTTACAAAGACTATTGGTACTTGATTTACAAAGACATCACGCAAGATACCACCACCAACAGCAGTTAGCATTCCTGCTAGAACCATTGCCAAAAAGTTTAATCCAAAAATATTGTATGCAAAGGTTGCACCTATTACAGAAAAAACACCAAGGCCAATTGCGTCAAATTTCAAAAATACATTCCAGTGTTTTTTCAGTTTAGTATACAGGAAAAACAAAACAACCCCAGTTGCGACTGTGATTATAACATAAGTCGGATCTAAAATTGAATTTGGTGGAAACTTACCTAATACAATATCACGTATTGTTCCTCCTGCAACGCCAGTAATTGTTGCTAAAATAATAATTCCTACAATGTCGGCCTTGTGTTCAATTGCCTTGAATGCGCCAGTTACCGCAAATGCCATTGTTCCAAATAGATCTAAAACATAGATGAATACATCAGCAGGTACTGAAAAGTCAACCATCTATTTTTTCATTCTACCTAGTTGTAAATAACATTAAGGTTGTTTTTGTAATTGTTGAATTAGTTAGAAAATTTAACCAAATAATGCGGAAAGTCCTTCCATTGCCTGTTCTTCTGATTTTCCACTGTCTGCAGCTTTTTCTTTCTTCTCGCCTTTCTTTTCGTCTCCACCACCTGCTGCTGCTTCTGCTGGTGCGGCAGCTGCTGCAACTGCAACTGGTGCTGCCTTTATTGCCTCTTCAATGTTTACATCAGCTAAAGATGCCACTAATGCCTTTACTTGGGCTGGGTTTACTTCAGCGCCAGAGGCCTTTACTAAACTTGTAATGTTATCTTCATTGATATCCTTCTTTAGTTTATGAAGCATCAATGCAGCGTAAACATATTCCATTGTATCGTGGACTTGCTTTGGGTATAATATAAAACTATAGAGAAAGTAGGCACAAAAATTAATTTAAAATCCGAAGGCTTCGGCAAATAGAGTACAAGTTTCTTTTGAGATTCTTGTCATATAACGTATCCATTCTTTGTCTGAGGATTTGCTTTGCGTGTTCCTTTTCAGTGCCTCCTGTCAGGGACAAAACATTGTTTAGAAGATCTGGAAGTGATTCTCTTATCCATCCATCTAAAACAGCATATGCATTTTTAGAAATTGGGGTTATCCTTTCTTTATCCATGTCTATAACATCGGTATAGTTTTCATGCTCTATTCTGTAAATTAAGCTAAAGATGCAGTTTTCTGGAGTTGGGTTTTCTAAAATTTCAACCGAACGAGTTCCTGCCTTTCCTTGCTCTACCTTGTTTTTTAGTCCTACAGGATCAACTATTACTCCATTAATTCCAATTTTTTTATCATTTACTCCTGTAACTGTTCCAAAAATAAATTTCTTATAGTCACCATCTGGTTTTGATAAAAAAACATTGTCTCCTTCTTTTAGTTCCT
>BFAR01000165.1 GCA_008974855.1 archaeon MnTg01 | reverse complement strand
TATGTAGTTTGTTTTCACGGAAAACGGCTTCAGTCAATAAGACGTTGACTTGATATTTTGTTTTAAAGTATTACTATCAATTTAATTTCGTAATAATGTAGATTACGCTGGGTAATCTTACTATGATTACACGATAGAATGCTTTGAACTAATTTGATGAAGCCTCAATAGAGATTTGAATTTTTTCTTACAACTACAAATAAATATCAAAAAAATAGTCTGTGATTAATTTGAATGTGTCACTTTCTATAAACATCAAAAAAACTATAATATTATTAATCACAGGTATAGGAATTGTACTTTTTTGGAGAGGAATTTGGGAAACTTCTGAAGAGTTATTTGGGCCAGAAATTAGTCTAATTCTAGGATTGGGAATTTTAATTTTGATAGCGGTAGTACAACGTCGTCAGTTCTTCAAATTTTTTGGTGGTGGTTAGGTTAAAAATATTAGAGTAATGTACTGTTGGTTCCTGAATGGCGTACAGAAGTAAAAATATTTTGTAGACTATATGGTCAGATACCGACAGAACTCGTATTGAGTAATCGATACAGGATTACCCAAAACCCAGAAAGGCAGTATTATTCTACTCTAAGGACTACTCACTAGCACCAGGTCAAACTGCAGAATTTTGGACAGCACTTGCTCCAACAGAGACAAATCCAAATCCCATGGTAGGAGGGGAATTCTTATCAATTGACTCTACTGCATTATTAATAGCAGGAACACAAACTTCAGCTATTTGGTTAGCCCCTGTTGTGATATCAGCAATAGGAATTGGGTTAGTTTTAGTTAGAAAACGGGTCTAAAATAAAACCAAACTACGTACCTAGTCCCTCTAGACCCGCTACTTTAGCTGTTCTTAAATTGGTTCAAGTCGTAATATAGTTAGTCAAATAAAATGTGAATGCAAAAATATCATTTAATAGTTTACTAGAAAATCAGAGTCCTAAGTAACAGAGCTTTCTTTAAGGGCTCTATCTTTTTTACAAAAAGCACAATAATCTTCTCTTGAATCACTTTTCATCGGAGTTAAACAATCATTGCAATATTTCATAATTTTAGGAGGCAGTCTTCATATATTAAGGATTGTCAGAATTTTTTTTTCAGTTTTTGGCAAATGCAACTTGAATACCATCTTTTACTTTCAGTATCTGTAGTTATATCAGCAGTTACCTTGAATATAGATAGATAGTCAATTTATCAGGTTGCATTATAGGATAAAATTATGAATAATGAAGAATTTTTTGAATTCGTAAAACACGATCTTAAAGGAATTGAAAGTGATTTGAAGGGTTTTCTAGAAGTATATTATCCAATGTTGAGATCTTCATGGAATCCACAAAACGAGTCAGATTTTATTATTGGTTGGTTACTTGGAAGTAAGGAACAAGAATATTCAACAGCATATTATCACAAAAATAATCAAAGATTGGGTCAAGAATTACTTTATAGAATACATCAAGAAATTACTCATCAAAAACAACAAATCCGGAAAATAGTAGAAGCATATTTAGAAGAAAAATCATCGGATTAGTTTCTGAAATCAAAAATAGAACCGTTCACTGTATAGAAATTATTAGCTCCCAGATTAAAAAATTGGGAAAAACAAAAACCCACTTTATTTCCTAACAGAAATAACGTTTTTTCTTTAATCCCACAGATTTTATGAAATTTTAGGTTTTACCTATTCTAAACATCTTTGTTCCACATGTGGGACAGGTACCTTTTGTTGCAGGCCTACCATTTTTCATGGTAATGGATTTAGGATCCTTCATTTCTCTTTTAGTTCTACATTTTACACAATATCCTGTTGTCATCTTACAAACAATCAGATGATGTATTATTAACAAAATTCTGTAAAAATTATTTACCTAAAAACGTTGACATGACTAGCAAGATTTTGAGAAATAATCATCTTTTTCGAAATTTAATGAAGTTACTTGTTAATCCATATTCTCATTACAGAGAGGCAACCTTCCAAATTGGTTTTTAAATTCTTCAAAAAGCTGGTTTTGTCGCTCTTTTGGATTATCTAAAAACTCTCTCTGATAAGCAACAGTTTTTTGTTTGCAAGTATTATCTTCAAAACTCGTATCAAGATATTTGGTGAACCTTTCTTGAAGATTATTTGTTTCACCTATGTAAATTACCTCGTCTTTTTTGTCATAAAGAACATACACTCCCGGCCTGGCTTTAACAAATCTAGAACTATCAAGCCACACGTGAAGCTTATCTTCAAGTAGATTCATTTGTAATTTCTATTCTTATTTTCTTGATATTAATGTAAAGAAAGGAAAAAACGCCTAAAAGAATAAAAAGCGATTAATTCCATTTTTTAATGATTATAAATTATGAAATTGAATCATTCATCAAAGGAAATTGCCATCACTGAAAAACACACTTACAATCATTTCTCAAAAATTGCTTCAAAGTATAGAACTTTAAGAACAACTGATTCTGAACCGATTTTATTTATAAAAAATAGGCTTAATGGAAAATCTAAAATCAATATGGCAGATGTAGGGTGTGGCGATGGAAGATATTCACTAGAACTTCTAAGATGTTTAGAAGATAAATGCTATCTTCACTGCATTGATTCCAACGAAGATATGCTTAAACATTTGAAAGATTATTTGAAAGAACAAAATACAATGAATTTTTGTGTTAGACCCGGTGATGCCAATAAATTACCTCTGGAGAACGATTCAATGGATTGTATTGTAACATTTAACGCCATACATCATTTTGATATTCAAAAGTTTTTGGAAGAAGCGCTTGGATGCCTTAAAGATGATGGTCAATTGTTTATTTACACACGATTAAGAAATCAAAATTCTAGAAACATTTGGGGGCAATACTTTCCGTTATTTACTGAAATGGAGAATCGTTTGTTTGAATTTGATGAATTACAAAACCACATTCAACAAGCAGACATGAAAATTTTTCATAAGAAAATATTTGGATATACAAGAACTTCCAGTCTCACAAAACTCGTAGAGAAGGCACGAAGTAATCATTACTCTACCTTTAGTCTTTACAGTGAGGAATCCTTTGAAACATCATTAGAAACATTTGAGCAAAACATTCGAAATAATTTTGATGATCTAGAAAACGTCCACTGGCAAGATGAAAACATTCTCATCGAGATAGAAAAATAAAATTCTGAAAAATTAAGATTTAAAACACTTGCATTCACAGTCAAACATGCCTACCTTTCCCATGCATTGATCATGTTTTTCGTTATAGCATTTGTCGCACAAAACCATAATCTAAATCGTCCCAAGGGATTTTTATACTTTCTTTTAAATTACTGATTAAAAAAACCAAATTAAAAAGACTAACAAAACCCATTGTATCAATTGAAAACGTCGTTGCTTCTGCATCAATAGATGAACAATTAGACCTAGAAGAATTACAAAGAAATTTCCTGATGTTGAATGGCATCCAGATGCTTTCCTGGTGTAATCCTTAGAATCCTTGATCCTAAAACCGTTATTCTGATTTTTGCCTCAGGCAAACTGGTTTGTACTGGAGGTAGAACCAAAAAGGACGTCTATACGGCAATAAACAATATTCACAGCATGCTAGAAGAAAAGGAATTAATGAATTACGAATAGAGTATTTTGGATATGCTATCTTTCTACCCTTGTGACTTTCGGTAATATGAATACCTGTTTATCACCATTATCTAAGAATTTATGAATAACCATTATATTGTAACAAATGTTTGAAACACTATTGTCGTCAAATGAATACCTGATAAGCAGGAACTTAACCAAGAATCAACATAAAATTATTTTCTGATAAATACATGTCTTCTGAAATTGATAAAATATTAGATGGTTGTATCAACAAGGTAGTCTTGATCAAGCTAAAAAATCATACCACAATACGAGGAAATCTGCAGGCTTTTGATCAACACATGAATCTGGTTCTTACCGAAGTAGAAGACATTACTGAGAAAGAGGTAAAGAATCTCAATAAAATAATTCTTAGAGGCGATAACATACTAATTGTTTCTCCTCATGAAAAGTAATGATGAGATAATAAATAAATCCTAACATGTTGAGATTTATCTTATTTCAAATATAGAAAAAGTGTGATGAAAACATTTCTAAAAAATAATTTCTCATCTTTTAAAAATGGAATAATAATAATCTCAATTGGCATAGTTTGGATGTGGTTGATTTTTTCAGATGGAATAAATGAATCAGAGTTAATTTCAATAAATCCTCAAAAAAGTAAAACGTTTGATCTACCTCTAACTGGACAGGGAATTGCTTTTTATGAAATTCATATTAAGAATTATCAACAAAGTCCTCTATTCGTACAGGTTTTAGATTCAAAAGGTAACATAATTGCAGAACAAAAAATACATACCATATTATCTGAAAATTTTTTTGATTTTAGCAATAAAGGAAATTATGTTATTAGAATTACAAATTTCTCGGAGAAAAACATTGAGTTTAGTATTAGATATGGTGATACTAAATTAGAACAACTTTTAATTCCAGAAATTATTACCTTTGTTGGAAGTAACATTTTGATTTATGCAGTATTTAGAAGAATGAAATATTATAGTATTGCACAACCATAAGAAAGAATCTCAAATACATGAGCACAAATAATTGGACCTGCAATTAATAAAACAAAATCAAAAAAAACAGGAAAAATTGCTGCTAGTATTGTAAAAATGGCAAATGGAATGAGCTTTTTTGTTTTGTCATTATCTAGCTGGTTTAGTATGATAAAACCCCCTATCGCTACAGGGATAAGAGATGCTTCAAGTCCAAATGTATGAGTGATTGAAATCTTTCCATCTATTCCATAAAAGTAGTGTGAGATCGAGTCCATATATCCTGAAAAGAGCTGAACTCCTGTACCTATTATGATTAATTTTATTCCATTACGAATTTTGTTATTAGGATGTCTTTTAATCAAAAATTTCAAACCAATTAATGCCGAAATTGTAATCATTCCTGCACCAGAATAAACTGCAATATGATGAATCCTCCAAAACTCATCTGTATCTTGAGTAATGTGAGAAGAACTATCCCAAATCAAACTAATTATTTCTAACATTGTACCAAATATGGCAAGAACAGCTATTGTGGCAAGCAAAAAATTTTGTTGTAATATAACATGAGCTAATTCTTCATGAATTTTCAATTTTCTAGTTTACTTTAAGATTGTTTATTAGAATAGTGAGTAAAAAAATTCTATATGAAACTAAATTTGTTATCTTCATTTTATAATATTATCAAGTCTTTCTAACTAGAGTAAACCGTGGCTTATTTGGTTCAATATCTTCATGCATGTCAACATGACTAATTATTTTCACTTGATAATTTAACCATCTTTGGTAGACATTTCTTTTCCAACCTTTAGTATTTGCTTCTACTGCACTTTCATTTTCATCAAATAATTCACAAGTAAGTATGTATTTTCTTGATACCCTGAACAATTCTTTTATGGCTTTTTCCATTTCTTGTTCAGGAATATAATTAAGCAAATAATGTGTAAAAATAAAATCTATCGAAGAATCCTCAAAGGGTATATTCGAAATTGAACCATTTTTAAATTTGAATGAAGGCAGTTTCTTTCTTGCAATATCTAATGCATGTTCATTTAGATCTATCCCGTGCACCTCAAAATTTTCCGGAAATTCTTTCAAATCATTCCCGCTATTGCATCCTACTTCTAAGATAGAATTGGATTTGAGTGAAGTTGCTAAGTTATGGATAAATTTTGAATATTCCTGGTTATAGTTTGATTCATTTTCATCAGTGTATTTGTTCCAAAAATCTGTGTCATATTCCATAAAGCAATCAAATCCTTCTGGTATTTGTTACTAATGTGTACATGAGCAAGGAACTAATTTTGTATCAAAAGTACAATCATGTGGCCCTTCAGATTTTCCATCTACTGGAATTTGCATCATACATTCTTTGTGTCTTCCTTTCTTACAGAACCAGCAGATTTCCTGATTCGATTCCCCAGTAGAACAAGATTCCATTACTTTTCTTATGGTATTTTTTCGGTAAAAAACCTAGTTCTTAATGTATTTCAACCATGAAATAAATCGCTCATCTTTTCCCATTGTTACCTCAATAAACGATTTTTGAAGTGCCTTTGTAATCTTGCCTGGTTTGCCATTTCCAATAACTGTTTTATCTATTTCAGTTACAGATTTTACCTCTGCTGCAGTTCCAGTCATAAAAACTTCATCAGCTACGTATAGATCTTCTCTGTCCAAATCTGCTTCAATTATCTCTCCTCCATTAAACTCTATAATTTGAATAACGCTATCTCTTGTAATTCCCTCTAAGACTCCAGCAGTTAATGGAGGTGTAATTATTTTATCATTTTTTAAGATGAATATGTTTTCTGCACTACCTTCAGCAATTTTACCTTGATTGTTTAGCATTATAGCTTCATCATATCCTTCTTTGAGTGCTTCAACACGAGCTAATCCAGCATTAGCATAGTTTGATGCAGCTTTTGCTTTCATTGGCTGAGCAGCAGAATCAATTCTTATCCAACTTGAAATTTTACATTTGGCACCGGTAAACTTTCCAGCTTTTGATTCACCCATTTTCCATGGCCAACAAGCAATTGCAACATCTACTTTGTTTTGTGTAGGTGTAAGACCCAATTCACCATAACCATAGTAAGCTATAGGTCTGATGTAGCATTCTTTGAGAGTACTATTTTTTACAGTCTTGATTATAGCATCAGTAATCTGTTTTTTGTTATATGGCATTTTCATTGAATACATTTTTGCAGAATTGAAAAATCTATCAACATGTTCTGGTAATCTAAAAATTGCAGAGCCTTTTGGAGTATTATAACATCTTATACCCTCAAAAACTGCAGTTGCATAATGTAATGCATGAGTTAATACATGTACTTTGGCATTCTTGAATGGAACTAGCTTTGCATTCATCCAAATTTTTCCTACTTCTTTCATAGAAAAGTAAATCTATACTAGTAATTTAAAGAATTATCTATTCTTTTTTAATCAGTTTCGTCATCAGAGCTTTCTTCTAATGTTTTTTTTGTTGGTCTGACTGGAATGTAGATTTTAGTCACTAAACGAATTGAATTTTTTTAAAGTAATATTGATGCGTATGACCATTTAAGATAAACAAGTTCTAATCCCGAATTTTCAAAATGCAAATATTTTTAGAAATTTTTGCTTTTGATACTCAACCTGAGACTATCCATTATAGACTATATAGATCATCTCTAAATATTAGAATCCCTGATAGAAAGTAAGCGTGTTTTGGGTAACGCCGGACTGATTCTAGATGACGGTCCAAGAACAAACCCATTTTGGCACTACTGGTGCAAACCCGTAGCGCCAAACTTTTAGTTTTCTTGTTTAAACAAACTGAATTTTTGATCTTTCTTGGTGTATTGCCCTGATTGCTTGGTCAATATTATCTCCAGAATCTTCAACTACTATTATTATTCTTGAAGTTTCTTCTTGTGCATCCATATTCAATATGTTTATTCCTGCTTCACCAACTTTTGAACTTGATTTTGAAGCAATTTGTTGAACGCGCCACATTTCATCACCAATTAAGGTAATTACTCCTCGATTGTATGTAATCGTGGCCAGCGAATCAAATCCTAAGATGTATTTTTCATTTCTTTTTACATAATCTCCATCAAGAAATAGAATTCTAGTAAATTCAATTCCGTCTTTTGTGAAAGGTGATAAGATTACAAATTCGCTATATCTTTTTTCATTTTTGAGAGATGCCAATAATTTGTATACATATTCAGTTTCGATTCTAAGAATTGCACAATTCTTTTTACCTGTAACAATTTTTAGTGGGTTTCCATTTTTATCATCTGGATTTCGTTTTATAGTGGTAATTTTTGATGGATTTTTCATATTAGTAATTATTATAGGCATATCTACTCCGTGTTCAACAATTTCTTTGATAGCAATTGGATCTAAAATCTTCATACCAAACATTCCAGCAAGTCTGGCTTCATTATATGACAACTGTTCTACATCACTTAGCTCATTGGTAACTATTTTAGGATCTGCTGAAACTACTGAGCTGTCTTTTTCAAAGTCAATTGTAACTTCATATTTTTTCTGAAGAAGTATACCAAGATCTGCTGCAGTCCTATCTGAACCTCCTCTCTCATAAGTAGTAGTGATTCCATCAGTTGTTTTTCCAATAAAACCTCCTATAGTCACAACATCATTTTCGTTTAGTAATTTTTCAAGTGGTTCTAATTTTTCTGAAGATTCTGAGGAAAGAAAATTTGTTGATTCTATATTCTTATCCGTAATAATCGGCCATGATTCAAAATCTACAGCACTAGATTTTATTCCCTGACTTTTGAAAATATAATTCATTAACTGAGACATTAAAAGTTCACCTGAATTAGCAAGTGCAATAGAACGAACTTCGTCGACAAATTCACCTTTTTGTCTTGCTTCTTCAAAGGCAATTTTTGATTTTTCTAAAAATACATCAATAATCTTTTTGCATTCCTCTCGATAATCAGAACTAACTAATTCAAGAATTTTTTCATAAGCATTTCTTATTTCATCAAGCTTTGACTCATTTCCTTTTTCTGCATTTCCTCCTAGCTCAAGTACAATATCTGTCAACGATCTAGTCTTACCATTTTGAATAGTTAGAGGTGCAGAAAAAACAGCAATTACTTTTGAATCATTTTTTAAAGAATTGATTCTTTGTATGATTATTGGAATTGAAAGTCCATCAGCTCCAATAGCGCTACCACCAAACTTGGCCACAACTAATCTAGTCAATACTTGGTAAGAAAAATCACAATCCTGTATTAATCATTGGTTTAGACTTTTTGATAAATCAGATATTCATTTTATAAAGATATTTCTTATTATTTCGGCCGCTTTTTTTGCCCCATCATAATTTTGGGGATTTCGTTTTT
>BFAR01000164.1 GCA_008974855.1 archaeon MnTg01 | reverse complement strand
GAATCAATACAACTAGGTTTGGATCCAATTGATGCAATTACTATGGCCTCAAAGAATTGTTTTGATTATTACCATATGGGGAAGGATCTTGGTGGTATAGCCCCGGGGAAGCTTGCAGATATATTGGTTTTTGATAATCTTACTACAATTAAACCAACCAAAGTCTTTGTAAGTGGAAAACTTGTGGTTTCTAGTGGTAAACTTGTTTCTAAAATAAAGTCAAAAGTCATCCCAAAGTGGATTAAACAAACCGTAAAGCTTAGAAAGTTTTCTGAAAATTATTTTCATGTAGCATCAAAATCTTCTTCTGTAAATGCAAATTTGATTAGTATGCAAACTGAAATTATTACAAAAAGAGATGAATCGGAGCTTCACACAAAGAATGACAACGTATTGGCTTCTCAAGATAAGGATATCTGGAAGGTAGCAGCATTTGATAGAACTTTTGGTTCCAAAAAACATGCTGTAGGATTTTTGAAAAATTTTGGTGCACAAATAGGGGCTTTTGCTTCAACATGGAGTTTCCATGAAAATGATTTGATTGTAATTGGTTCAAATGAAAAAGATATGGCTACAGCTGCGAATAATTTAATTAAAACTCAAGGAGGAATGACAATAGTTAGCGATGGTAAAACACTTGCCACCTTACCACTCCAAATGGCAGGAATTATCTCAACTGATCCTTTTGAAAAAGTTTCACAAAGCTTCGCAGATTTGAATTCTACACTTGTAGAATCAGGATGTAAATTCAAAAAACCTCATTTAATTCCCCTTTTCTTACCCTTTCTAGCATTACCATCAATAAGGATTCTTTATCGCGGAATAGTTGATGTAAAAAATAGATGCTTTATCCCAACCTTGAACTGAGATATATTAAAAAGGGGTAATATCCGCATTTTAATCGAATCATATGGCATCAATTCAACAAACACCTCAAGGGCCTGTTTTAGTACTCAAAGAGAGCGCATTTCAACAGAAAGGTAAAGATGCACAAAAAAACAATATTGCAGCTGCAAAACTAGTAGCAGATTTAGTTAAAACAAGTCTAGGGCCTCGTGGATTAGATAAAATGTTAGTTGATCCCCTTGGTGATGTAACAATTACAAATGATGGCGCAACTATTCTAAAAGAAATCGATGTTCAGCATCCTGCAGCTAAAATGATGGTTGAGATCTCAAAGACCGTAGATAATGAGGTGGGCGATGGTACAACCTCATCAGTAGTAATTGCAGGCTCCTTACTCGAAAAAGCTGAACAATTATTGAATAAAGATGTTCATTCTACTGTAATCGTTGAAGGTTATCAAGCAGCAGCTGAAAAAGCACTTGAATTACTATCTCAAATTGCTAAACAAGTAACCCCTGATGATAGAGCTTCGTTACTAAAAATTGCTAAAACAAGTATGCAATCAAAGTTAATCTCTGAGGATAGTGAACCTATTTCAAAAATAGTTGTTGATGCTGTTTTAAAAATTTCTACAAAAAAAGCCGAAAAATTTACTGTTGATCTTGATAATATCAAAGTTGAGAAAAAATCAGGTGGTTCTATCCAAGATACTGCTTTGATAAAAGGAATAGTTCTTGATAAAGAAATTGTTCATAGTGGAATGCCAACTAAAATAGAAAGGGCAAAAATTGCTTTGATAAATACTGCTCTAGAGGTAGAAAAAACTGAAATGAGCGCTGAAATTAGAATTAACGACCCAACACAAATTCAGATGTTCTTAGACGAAGAAAATAGAATGTTAAAAACCATGGTAGAAAAAATTCATGAAGCTGGGGCTAATGTTCTCTTATGTCAAAAAGGTATTGATGATATTGCACAACACTATCTTGCAAAACATGGAATTTTAGCTGTTAGACGAGTTAAGGAAAGTGATATGACAAAGCTTGCAAAGGCAACTGGTGGCAGAGTTTCAACTAACATCGATGATCTAAATGAAAAAGATCTTGGTAATGCAGATTTAGTTCATCAGAAAAAGGTTGAATCAGATAAATGGCTCTTCATAGAGGGTTGTAGAAACCCACAATCGGTGACACTTTTGATACGTGGAGGTTCACAAAGAATAGTTGATGAAGTTGATCGTTCCATTCATGATTCTTTGATGGTGGTAAAAGATGTAATAGAAAAACCTTCAATTGTTGGTGGAGGTGGTGCTCCAGAAGCATTTTTGGCATCACATCTAAAAGAATGGGCAGACAGCTTTGATGGACGAGAACAACTTGCAGTAAAAAAATTCGCTGAAGCACTAGAAGTAATTCCATTAACAATTGCCGAAAACGCAGGAATGGATCCAATTGATACCATGATAACTCTTAGAGCAAAGCAAAGTCAAGGACAAAAATGGACAGGAATAGATGCAAGAAACACCAAGATTGCTGACATGTATTCTCAAGACATTGTTGAGCCTTTAGTTGTTAAAGAACAAATTATCATTTCTGCTACTGAAACTGCATGTATGATTCTAAGAATTGATGATGTAATTGCCATATCAGGTGGTCCTTCTGGTGCACCTGGTCCACCAGGCATGTAATTAATTTAGAAGAATTTTTTAAAACTATTAATGAAAACTTCAAAACACATCACAGTAAACAACTATTGTGAATAAAATAGGAATTGATCTGGGTGGAACAAAAATTGAAGGAATATTTCTTGATGATAAATTCAATGTAATTGAAAGAATTCGTATACCTACACAACAAGAAAAAGGATACAATTCAATCATAGATTCTATTGTTTCTTTAGTAAATTCATTAAAAAAAAATTCTGATGATATTGTTTCAATAGGTGTTAGTGCTCCTGGCGCAATTTCAAAAAAAACTGGTCTAATTAAAAATAGTAATACTCACTGTCTTATTGGAATGCCTCTAAAAGAAGATCTAGAGAAAGTTCTAAAACAAAAAATTGCATTAGATAATGATGCAAATTGTTTTACCATCGCTGAGGCTGTCTTGGGTGCAGCCAAAGAATACAATGTCGTGTTTGGGGTGATAATAGGAACAGGCGTAGGTGGTGGAATAGTTCTTAATGGGAATTTACACCGTGGTAGAACTCACATAGCTGGTGAATGGGGACATCATACACTTAGAATTGATGGAAACAAATGTTATTGTGGGAAGCTAGGATGTGTTGAAACTTACATTTGTGGACCCGCTTTAGAAAAAAGATGGACTACCCTTACTGGAAAAACTGAAGCATTACCATCAATTATTGAAAATATAGATAACACTAAATCTGGATTACAATGGAAAAAAGAATTTTTAGAAAACTTTGCTATTGGGTTAGCAAATGTAATTGATATTTTAGATCCAGATGTAATCGTGTTAGGAGGAGGTGTATCAAACATTCCATTCCTTTATGATGAAGGACGAGATTATGTATACGATAAAGTATTCAGTGACTTGGTTGAAACCCCTATTCTAAAAAATCAATTAGGGGATTCGGCTGGAGTATTTGGAGCCAGTTTATTATGAG
>BFAR01000163.1 GCA_008974855.1 archaeon MnTg01 | reverse complement strand
TGTTGTCCACCTCAGGCAATCAAAATATACGAAATGAAATAGATTTTTTCTGAATTATTCACAAAATCGTTCCTCACAAATATAAATACAGAACAGTGTTTTGCCAATATTAGGGATGGCTGGTAATCCTTTCACTTTCTTCATATTTGATCTATTCATTATAGCTGCTATTCTAATTACTGCTTATACCTGCAATTTCTATTATCTAGCGTTTCTTTCAAGTCGCAGAAAAGAAATCTATACTACTGCGTCCTTTGATGAGCCGTCTGTAACCATTCAACTTCCAATATATAATGAAAAGTATGTGGCAGCAAGACTCGTAGATGCAGTATGTGCTATGGACTATCCAAAGGATAAATTGAAAATTATGATATTGGATGATTCAGATGATGATACCGTTGAACTTTTAGAAGACCTGGTGAACCACCACAAGAAAAATGGATATGATATAGTTCACGTTAGACGAGGAAATAGAACTGGATACAAGGCAGGCGCGCTAAAACATGCAATGAAGTTTACCACTACAGAATTTGTTGCTATATTTGATGCAGATTTTATTCCTCCACCTTGGTACCTCAAAAAAGCAATTCCATATTTTGCTAATAAAAATATTGGACTTCTTCAATGCAGATGGGGACATCTTAACGAAAACTATTCTGCCTTAACACAAGCACAAGCTCTTAGTTTGGACTTTCATTTTCTAATTGAACAAAAAGCAAAAAGTAACTCTCATTTATTTATGAATTTTAATGGAACAGCTGGAATTTGGAGAAAAGAATGTATTGATGATGCTGGAGGATGGCATACAGCTACTCTTGTCGAAGATCTCGATCTTAGTTATAGAGCTCAAATGAAAGGATGGAAATGTGTCTTCCTACCAAACATTGTAGTTAAAGCCGAACTTCCAGTACAAATGAATGGAGCAAAAAGGCAACAGTTTCGATGGGCAAAGGGGTCTATACAGTGTGCAGTAAAACTGCTTGCAGATATTTTAGTAAAACGAAAAATTGCAGTTGAAGCTAAACTTCAAGCCTTTGTTCAACTTACTCGACACATAGTTTTCCCATTAATGCTAATCCAATTTCTTACTCTACCAATTCTTTTGGCTTCTGATATCAACTTGTATGTTGTAAGCTTTCTTCCTGTAATTACAATTGTTGCGTATTTGGCAATGGGTCCTGGTGCATATCTTCTTGTAATTCGTAATATATGGAAAAATAACTGGAAGGCCAAAGCCAAAACGCTTCCATATCTTTTAGTATATTCAATTGGAATGTCTGTAAATAATACAGTAGCAGTTTTTGATGCAGTACTTGGAAAGAAAAACGAATTTTTGAGAACTCCAAAATATGGAATAATAAATAATACAGATGATTGGCGAGACAAGGCTTACAATTTACCTTTTTCAAGAACTACTTTGCTTGAGCTTTTCTTTGCAGTCTATGGCGTTTTTGGCGTTTTTGTTGCAATCTTTACTAGCAATCCTGTATTTGCGCCTATAATGGGCCTTCACGCAGTTGGCTTTTTCTATATTGCATACACGAGTCTTTCACATTCAAGATTTAAAAGAAGCAAATCTGAAATCAGCCATGTTCAAACAAAGGAAGAAAAAATGGCAAAAGTCTTTTACAAACTAGCACTGGGAGGAATTCTTGGTCTAATTATCTTTGCAGGTTTCATGGCATGGACAGGATATGAAAATGATGTTTATCCAATTGATCTTGCTCGTGGTCATTTAGATAGAGTAATGATTACATCTGATCCTAATTCTATGGCAACTGATCTTAATGAAATCAAAGAACTTTTGCCTAAAGAAGGAAATCCAGTTTGGGTATTTGGAACTCCCTCTACAGACTTTGGATTAATTCAGCAGGATTTGGATTCTATGATAATTCGTGCAGAAGAAATTGCAGCTGTTCCTACAGACAGCTCTTCATTTCATACTGGAATGGATGCAGTTAGTGACAGAGCGTTTGCACTTCAACAGAATCTGGAGGATGTAACCCCATACATGTATGTGAATTTTATTAATGTCGTGTTAAGTGCTGTTTGGATTGCAGCAATACTTGGAATATTTGCAGTACTCAATAGAAGGAAAAGACAATTACAAACTACTGATGCAACTGACGGTATCTAAGAAATATTTAGCTCCTGTCTAATTTCATCAACAGCTCTAATTCCAAAAATATCTCTTACTTGTTTGATTCTAATTGATTCTTTTAGTAAATCACGACCTAGTTGATTTGTCAACAATTGGAAAACATCTGTAAATCTTATTTCCCATCTGTCTGCACAATCTAAGATTTTACTTACGGCCCATTGTCTTACTTCATGTGGAAGAGCCATTTTTTCATCTGATTCTATTGATAATCTGTCAAACAAATTGACCATCTGGGTCGTTTGGGTAGCCATTTTTTCAAGATCTTTTAAATCTCCATATTTTGATTCAGCCTGCATTCTTAGATTTGATTGATATTCTGATAATTTCAATAATCCTACAACCTCTTTTGATGTATGCTCTGATGATTTACTAGATGAGCTTTTGATTCCTTGTAATTCTTGAATAATTTGGTTAGTTTTTTTATGAAATTCTGATGAAGAGGCATCTGAGCGATTCAGAAGCGATGATAGACCTGAAATTTTTTCCTCTGTCCTACTTGAAAGTGATTGAATATTTTTCTTCATATCTTCTAACTGGTCTGTTATGCCGCTCGTTGAGCTAGCCTTTGAGATAACCGATTCTAATTCTTGTTTTAAATTGTTGATAATTCCACCTAATGATTCAATCTTTTCAGCCTTCCCAGAAATTGATTCAATTTTTCTCCTAATCTCTCCAATTTCGGACATAACTCCAGAAGATGATTCTGCTTTTGTAGATACTCTTTTCAAATCTTCTCTAACACTATCAATTCTTTCAGAAATAGTCATAATCATTTTGGAATTATTTCTAATTGATTCATAACCATCAGATACTTTTTGCATTAGATTTTTTATATCAGGCGATGATTTTTGGGATTGTGTTATTTTATGAATTTGGTCTTGTAATCTAGCTGTTTGATTATTTATTTTTGAAACTAAACTTGACTGTCCTCTTACCTCATTTAAACTTGAAAATAATTTTTGATTATCTTCTTCAATAATGTTAATTTGTCTTGATTGTTTTTGAATATGTTCTAAAGCAATACTTACAGAATCAATCATACTTTTCATGGAAACTAGAACCTTCTGATTCTCAGAAAAAATTTTTGTCATAGCTTTAATCTCTTTGGATAATATTTTTGTAGAGTCAGATACTCCTGCAACTTTTTTTAATAATGCTGCTGGAGTTGATTCTTTTTTGGATGAGGTTTTAGTTGTTTTTTTCTTTTTTGTAGTTGATTTTGAACTTGTTTTTCTGGTTTTTGTTACCATATCATCTTAGAAGATTTAGTACTGATAAAAAAGTTAGGTTAAAAATAAAATAAAAAAATAGGTAGCTACTTGTTAACCATTGCTGGTTCGTGTAACAATTCATGAAAGGTTTTTTCAACTAATCCATTCATATTTTCAATGAATTTTTCGGGACAATACTCACATATTATCATAGTATTACCGTACGGTACCGTACTATTAATAGCTAGGTGATTGTGAAGTTACCCAATGAATAGCTGGTCAGATACCCCAGAGCTTATCTCCTCATAAAATCAGTCACTCTGATCATCATCCCAGACATGAATATCTTAGTAATTTGGAGAATAAAGAGATTACAAATCTAAACTGTTTTTAATGAAATTGTGTAATACGTTCAGATGGATAATTTTTTTCTACAAGCTGGAGCGGGCAACGACATCCAAGATTCCATTGCTGATGGGATTTCAAGCTTTGTAGAAAACGTTAATCCATTTGAGCTTCCACATACTACCTTTGTAACAGATCTTGCCATAATTATGATCTTGGCAGCAATTGTAACATTAGCTTTTTTTAAAATTAAACAACCATTAATCGTCGGCTATCTATTTGTGGGAATGTTAATTGGTCCTCTTTCTCCATTGTGGTCTTGGTTATTGCCAGAGGGAGGGCCTGGTGGACCTGAAGGCATTGGAATATTATCTGACATATCTGCTCTGAATCTTTTTGCTGATATTGGTGTTATTTTATTACTTTTTGTTATAGGAATAGAGTTTCCTTACGCAAAGATTCGCTCTATTGGAAAAGTTTCAATTGGAGTTGGAACAATTGGATTGTTTACCACTTTAGGAGTGGTATTTTATGCTGCAAGTTTACTGGGCCTAAATTTTATGGATTCTCTTTTTATCGCTGCAGCCCTGTCTATTAGTAGTACTGCAGTAATTGTAAAGCTGTTTGAAGAGTTAGGCAGAATTAAAAAAGAATCTTCTATACTTGTTTTAGGAATTTTAATTGTAGAAGACGTCATCGCAGTTATTTTAATTTCCTCATTACAATCAATAGCTCTCGTTGGAACCGTTTCAATTGAAGGAATCATTGTTGTAGTTGCAGTTGCTGCAGGATTGATCATTGGTACTTTTACCATTGGCACCAAAGTAATCCCCCCTCTAATTGATCGTGTTGCTAGTGCAGAAAATAAGGAAATTCTATTACTAAGTGTTTTAGGAGTATGCTTTGGTTACGCATTACTTGCAAATGTAGTTGGGTTATCTGTAGCAATTGGTGCATTCCTAGCAGGTGTATTAGTTGCAGAATCAAAATCAGCAGAAGTTTCTAAAATTTTATCTAGTCCAATCAAAGACATGTTTGTAGCAATCTTCTTCGTATCAGTTGGAGCCCTAATGGATATTAGCCAACTTCAAAACTTTATCTTCGTAGCAATTGCCCTAATTGCAGTATCATTGGGAATGAAGTTTGGTGGAAATATGTTAGGAAATGTAATATTCAGACAGCCAAGAAGAAAATCGCTTCGTTCCGCATTTGCTCTTGCAGCCCCAAGAGGGGAGTTTTCTATAGTTATTGTAAAGGCAGGTGTAGATGCTGGAGCAGTAAGTGCATTTCTTTTCCCAATGATAGGAGTAATTACGATTATCACGTCTTTTATTACGCCATTCTTATTTAGGGCAGGAGACAAAATCATACCAAAAATAACAAAGGACTAGAAATGTCAGCTGATGAATTAAACAAACTTCTTGAAAGGGTACACAAGAGTATTACCGTTTTTAAATATAACAATAATGATGTACCATGTATCATTCTTACAGAAAGAAGATTTTCTGAAATCATGAATGAGATTGCTGGAAAACCTGTTTCTGTAGATACGAATCTAAACATTCTTCAAAATGGAGCGGGAAATGTCTTTGTTGAAATTACTTTAAATTTTTCTGATGGTAATATTCATGAAACGATTCTTCTTAATGCAAATGAATCGCTGGACTTTTTTGAATCATTGGCAAAAACATCTATGATTGCTTTATCGTCTCCACATTCACAAGTAGGTCAAGAAAATGTATTCATGATTCAACTACCAAAACCTGAAAAAGCTACAAATGCCCTAGATGTAATCAAGCGTGGATTAAAGGCTGCAGAAAATCAATAAAATAAAATTATCATTCTTTTTTTCAAAAAATAATTAAATGCAGTTACCGGGATTTGAACCCGGGCCACGAACTTGGCAAGCTCGCATAATAACCAAACTATACTATAACTGCTCAAGTGTTAAATTTAATTTTCTATATTAAAGCCTACTGATAATTCTGAGATTGTTTTTAATGCTTGAAGATTCTATTGGTAATATGGACGAGAAACTTCGTGAAGTAATAGAAAAGAAGATTGATGCAGTTTTTGCAAGAACAGATGAAATAAAAAAAATCATCGAATCTCTTGATGAGCTTGCAACCAAAACAGATGCTTTCTCATTTGGTATAATTATTGGAAGGTTATACAACTCATTTTATTATCAATGCAGACGAGTATTGCAACGAGATCCTACAGAACAAGAATTTTCTGAATTTTTAGAAATTTTAAAAAAACGACAATCTGAATTCCTAAAAGAATTTAGTAAATAATTATTTTATTGGAATAACTTTGATAGTTGGTGTACCTGGTAACTTTACACAAGCACCTTTCATAGATCTTTTAGCCAATTCCAAATGTTCCTTTTTGATATGCATTTCCATTATGCATTGACCTGCTTTTATGCGTGCACCTAAGTTTACTGCCTTTCCAAATGCTCTTCTCATCCCTTCTTGTAATCTGTCTGCACCTGCAGCAGCAATCATTTTATTTTCTCTTAAAAGTACGTGAGGGTAAATTCTAAGTTTTGAATAGTAACTTGTTTCGCCTGCAACCTTTTCTACTGCTTTATTTGCTGCAAGTCTGGTCGCTTCAATTGCCATATGGGTGATTTGGATTTTTTCATTTAAGGTTAATTGTACAATGTAATCATAATCGCCGGCTTTTCCACCTTCAAATTTTGCAATCTTTATCTGTGGTTTACCTTTGATGTACTTTTTTCTAGTATATGGTTGCCCATTTCCTCTTCTATAGTTTGCACCGTGCATCAAAACACCTTTGAAGCTAGGTTTTGATGCCCATATTTTAACGGTGAGTCTAAAAAACAAACTTTTGCATTCGACGCATCAATATATGGAGTAGGAATTCTTCTTCTGAATGTCACTAGAATCAGAGCCCCAAGTTGAGGGAGAATTAGTCAAGGATCAAACTCTGATTACAAGTAAGACCATGCAACAAAGTTTGGAACAAAAAGGATATGGTGAATTTAGCAAGAAAAATTTTTTTCTAAAATCCTTTGAATCTCTTTATTTACTATATTGCGATAAACTCAAACTATCTAAAGCAAAAAAGAAAATTGATTTTAATTCCATGATGCAGACTTGTATTAAATATGATCAAGAAGCATTAACAAAATTTCTAATTTACAGAGATTTGAAAACTAGAGGATATACAGTTAAAGATGGATTTGGATTTGGTTCTGATTTTAGAGTTTATGAAAAGGGACATTTTGGTGAAAAGGGAGCAAAATATTTGATATTTGGTCTCAATGAAGGAAAGCAAGAAAAAATTGGTCAGCTTGAAAAAAAGATCCAACAGATTACACAGATGGGAAAAGAACCAATTATAGCTGTAATTGAAAGAAGAGGAGAAATAATCTATTATAAAATGTCTAAAATGAATTTTCTTGAAAACAAAGAACGATTAGATACGAATAACCTCAAGTTCTAAGTTAAGATTCGTTTAGAATCCATTCTGCTGAATAACTAAGAAGATTCTTCTCCATTGCATCATCAAAATCATAAACTGAAATATTTTTTGTTTTATTTTGCCACAGGTTTTCAAAGTCATTTGTCTTAATATCTACCCTAGATTTATCGTTCCAGGATGTAAAGACATCAATTGATTCAAAATTTCTATTTCGTGGATCAAATGTTTCATTTGATGTTCCTGTAAATGCAACCATATCGTCGTTTTCATCATGAAAAATTCCAATCTTTTCACCAAATGACCCATATACTTCCTCAGAATTTGGAATTGCGATTTTTATTTTCAGCTTGTTAGTTTCAATCATTTTGTTTAATACTGATAATTTTTTTTCTTTAGTAGGAGGTAGTTTAAGTGGGAAGATCTTCTTTTTTTTCCCATAAAGTTTTGAAAAAATATTCAAGTCTGATGTTCTAAACCTATGGCCAGTTACAATTCTAATTTGTACCTTATTTTCTAAAAAACTCTTCAAACCAAAATAATACCCTGTAAGACTTTTTAGAGTAGCATATTCTATTGCTCTATCATATTCTATACAGTTATCAAGACACGGAATGAAAAACTCTTCAATTAGATTCTCTCTGTCAGACCTGTATTCTTCTTTAAGAGATAATTCTCTCAAACCCATTAAATTACAAAGATGGTATTAGTTATTTAAAGAAAAATTCAAGATTTTTTCTTGAAAAAAAACTAATCAATTCTACGAATTTCATATATACCCTTGATCAACTCTGAAATCCATGAACAAAATAATAGGGTTAGCAGCAATTACAAGCTTTGT
>BFAR01000162.1 GCA_008974855.1 archaeon MnTg01 | reverse complement strand
TAACAAAGCAAGAAAGGGCTTTTAGGTTTTGAAACTATTTCGAGATTATGGCTATAAAGGTGAGATTGGAATAGGTGTCACTGATGTGCATGTTGATAAGATTGAATCACCTGAGCTTGTGCGAGATAGGATTTTGTATGCAGCAAAGGCTTTAGGGGATCCTTCTAAAATCTATGTCAATCCTGATTGTGGATTGAGAACCAGATCACGAACAATTGCCTTTGAGAAAATAAAGTCAGAAGTCAAAGGGGCAGAGCTTGCCAGACAGAAATTAAGTTAGATTATTTCAAATTATGTGTCAAATTAAGAATTATTGGTTATAATGCATCAACTTTCCATAAATAATTTAGTTAGAAGTACGACTTTTTTTCAGCATGCAGGAATTGCAATAATTTTCGTTTTTATGCCAATTATTGCAAGAGATGTAACTGATTCTTTATTTGAGATTGGAATAATAGTTGCTTCTTTTAGTTTTGCTCAAATTCTTTCTGAAATCTACTTTGGAAGAATTTCAGACAAGCAAGGCAAAAGACTTCTTTTTATTCGCATAGGGCTTCTTGGATGTGCCATAACATTTGGTTTGCATTACTTTGCTACAGATGCCTTATTCCTACTAATAGCACGACTTGGAGCAGGGATTGCAACTGGAATAATGATTCCTGCAATGCTTGCATACACATACGAGGCTGGAAAAGAAAAGGCAAAGGTTGCATCAGTCATTTCATTTCACGCCCTAGGATGGATGGTAGGAATACTGGCTGCAGGGATTGTAAATGATGAAAGATTAATTTTCATAATTAGTGCTGGTTTGTTTTTAGCTGGGTTTGCAGTATCAACTAGATTACCAAATTTTGCTACAAAAAAGGAAGTAGAGCCAGGAACAACAAAAAAAATCATCACTAAAAACAAATTTTTGTTTTTGTCTCTTTTGTTGAGACACATTGGTGCTGCAGCAGTGTGGACCATTCTTCCATTAATGTTGATGGAAAGAATGGGAGCTCATCTTTATGAGATTTCAATTGTGTATATTTCTAACACGCTTACTGCATTTGTAATTATGAATTTGATGGCAAGTAAAATAAAGATTAGAAATGTAACAAAATTTAAGATTGGAATTGGGCTTACAGTTTTTGTTTTTGTTGGACTAACACAAATTACCGAATGGTGGATGGCTATGCCATTTATGTCACTAGTTGGTGCCACATGGGCATTTTTGTTCATTGGGGGAAACTTTCACTTGATGGAAAATAATCCTAAATCAACTTCGACTGGAATTTTTAGTTCAACTCTTTCTATAGCATCCGTAATTGGACCAATTATCGCAGGCTCTATTGCATTTTATTTAGAGTATGTTTCAGTAATGTACTTTGCAATTGCCATAATTATTTTTGGATTTTTAATTTCTTTAAAAATTAGGGCTTAGCGCAATCCCCATCTAAACATGACTTTGTTTTCAATTTTCTTAAAAACAAATCCATCTACCAACATTCCAATTGCCATTATAACAAGCATTATTGAAATAACTTGAGATACATCATTAAGCTGCCTTCCTACATTTAATAAAAATCCTAAACCAAGGAATGAAAATAAGAGTTCTGCTCCAATTAGTCCTCTCCATGCAAATGCCCATCCTTGTTTAAATCCTGAAATCATATATGGAAAAGCAGCAGGAATCAAAACTGCTGTGATTAATTTACTTCCTTTGGCGCCCATGTTTCTTGCAGCATCAATATAGGTTGGATCAATATTTTTTACTCCAGTATAGGTGTTAATCGTGACTGCAAAAATTGCGCCAATTGATGTAACAAAAATTATTCCTGTATCAGTTAAACCAAACCACAGTATTGCAAGTGGAACCCACGCTATTGATGGAATGGATTGCAAACCCAAAACTAATGAACCAATAGTTTGATTGACAGTTTGGATTCTAGCCATAAAGATTCCAAGAATCATTCCACCGATAATTGCAATTGACAAACCAACTATCAAACGCAACATACTAGTTCCTATACCATAAAACAGACTGCCATCTGAAGCACTGTATGCAAGATCTTCAATTACCTCTACTGGAGACGGAAAAATTGTGTTTGGCCAAATATTAGCAGTTGCGATTACTTGCCAAACAATAAGTAACATCACATAAAATGTAATTTTTTTTCCTAAAACTTTTTTGTTCATATTATTCGCCTGAAGTTTTACCTGTAACCTCTGGTCGAAGCTCGTCTAAGATCTCTTTTTGATATTTTATTAGATTCGCATCTTCGATTAGTCTTGGACGACGATAATTGATTGAAATTTCTTTTTTTATTGAAGATGGTCTATTTTTCATAACGAATACTTTGTTTCCAAGAACAACAGCTTCTGCTACATTGTGAGTTACAAAAATAATTGTTTTTTTGGTTTTTTCCCAGATTAGTTGTAATTCAACTAACAATAGGTCCCTAGTTAGTGCATCAAGGGAAGCAAACGGTTCATCCATTAACAGAACGTCAGGATCCATAGCAAGAGCTCTTGCTATTGCAACTCTCTGTTTCATTCCGGTGGATAATTGGAAAGTATAAGAATCTGCAAATTTTGTTAGTTGCATCATATCCAAATATCTATTTGATATTTGTGAGCGTTCTTCCTTTGGAATTCCTGCAATCATGAGACCAAATTCGACATTATCAACAACTTTTAGCCATGGAAATAGAGCTCCTTCCTGGAATACCATTATTCGTTCAGGGCCAGTAGTAGTAATTGGTTTACCATCAAATAGTATCTCTCCCTCATCAGGGGCAGAAAGCCCAGCTGCTATTCTAAGAAAAGTAGATTTTCCACATCCAGATGGACCCACCAAACAAACAAAGTCTCCAGCTTCAATTTTGAGGTTAAGACCACCTAAGGCCTTAAGACTATGTCCTTTATGATCAAAATACTTTACAATGTTTTTTGCTTCAAGCTTTGTCATAGTTCATTCTCCATAGAGTTTGACTCATAAAAAATTCCTTCCAAATCATAACCATGACGACCTAAATAACCAAGAGAATCAGCACGTTCTGCAAAAATGTAAATTGATTCTTCAAGTGGATCAGAAGTTATTTCAAGATTTGTTAATGATTCACTTATAATTTGTTCAGGTAGTGACTTACCAAATGCTTTTTTCATAAACTGATTGAAAATTATTTCAGATTCTTTTGGATTTTCATTAATCCACAAAACAGTTTTTTCATGAGAGGCTATCCAGTTTTCAATAATTTTTGGATGCTCTTCTATGTAATTGGTCCTTCCAATCAATAATACTGTTGCAAATTTTTTTTCTGGCCAAAGATCTTCTTCAAAAAATAATCGTTTTCCATTTAGCTCTTGAATAAATATAGTAGCCCAAGGTTCTGGAACCCAAGCACCATCGATCTCACCTTTCACAAAAAGAGTGTATATGTCAGGATTTGCGATATTGAGTACAACTACAGACCCCCCCTTCTCTACTGGCTTTAGCCCATTTTCAGAAAGATAATGGCGTAAAGAGACGTCTTGAGTATTTCCTATTTGTGGAGCTGCAATCCTTTTGCCGAAAAAATCTTCTGCAGAATTAATTTTTGAATCAGGATGCACGACAAAGCTTGCTCCTCCACTTGCTGCTCCTGCAAGGATCTTTACATCTTGTTTTTCAGATTTTAGAAAACCGTTTATTGCAGGTCCTGGGCCCACATATGCAATATCAATAGAGCCAGCAAAAATAGATTCTATTACTGGTGGGCCATTATCAAAAATTTTTGTTTCAATCATAGTTTTGTTTCCAAGTCCATCTGCAAAAATTCCAGTTTCATAACCTATTATTGGTACAGCGTGACCAATATTTGGAAAAAAAGCAACTCTTATTTTATTTTCATAAATTGATTGTTCTGATTCATAAACAGTTGCTGCTATGCTAATTGCAGCTATGGCCACTATTCCACCAATAATTGCTGAACGGATTTTCATAAAACAGCGTTATATTCGATGGATAAATAACGTTCTAATTTTAGCTTAAGCTAGCAGGAAAATTTCTTGTTCAAAAAATGAACTTTTGATAAATTTTTCAAGGAAAATACCATTCTTGAGAATACAACACAAAAAATAAAAGCACAAAAACTGTCAGTGAGCTGCCCTATGACAGAAAAAGCAATTCTAGCATTCTCAGGTGGACTGGATACATCAGTAGTGGTAAAGTATCTACAAGAAAAATACGAAATGGATGTAGTTACCATCACAGTTGATGTAGGACAAGGAGATGATCCAAAGCAAATTACTGCTAAGGCCAAAAAACTAGGAGTAAAAAAACACTACAATATAGATGCCAAAAAAGAATTTGTTACAAAATACATTTTTCCTTCAATTAAAGCAAATGCATTATATCAAAAAAAATATTGTCTCGCTACTGCTCTTGCAAGGCCATTAATTGCAAAAAAGGTTCTAGAAATTGCAAAAAAAGAGAAGGTGACAGCCCTTGCACATGGGTGCTCTGGAAAAGGAAATGATCAAGTAAGGTTTGATATTACAATGCGTGCAGGATCAAATCTTCCAATCATTGCACCAATTAGGGATTTGAATTTAGATAGGACAACTGAATTAAAGTTTGCAAAAAAACATGGGATTAAAATCGATAATGTAGCTAAAAAATTTAGTATTGATCAGAATCTTTGGGGAAGAGCAATTGAGGGCGGAGTGTTAGAGGATCCATACAGAGAACCTCCAGAAGATGCATTCATTTGGGTTAAGACAAAAAATTTACCTACAAAACCAAGCTATGTCGAAATAAAATTTGAGAAAGGAATTCCAATTGCAGTAGATGGAAAATCTAAAGGTCCTGTTCAACTAATTGAGTATCTTAACAAAAAGGCAGGAGCTGCGGGAATTGGAATAGTTGATCATATTGAAGACAGGGTGGTTGGAATAAAGTCACGTGAAGTGTATGAGACACCTGCAGCATTGTGTCTAATTGAAGCTCATTATGATTTAGAAAAAATGGTTCATACAAAACACGAAACAAAATTCAAATCAACGGTAGATGATGAGTGGTCATGGTTAGTTTACTCTGGTTTATGGGAGGATCCGCTAAAAAGGGATCTAGATGCCTTTATAGATCATACTCAAAAACGTGTTAGCGGAACTGTAAAACTGAAAATGTACAAAGGTAGTTTACGAGTAGTGGGACGTAAATCAAGGCATTCATTGTATAGGCATGATATCGCAACTTATGGAAAAGGTTCAACTTTCGATCAAAAATTGGCTAGAGGTTTTGTTGAATTGTGGGGAATGCAGTCAACAGAAGCTAATAAATAACAAAAAAAGTCGGTGAATTAAATCGATGAACTGTCCTGAATGTGATGCAAGTCTAAACATCCCTAATGACGCCGCTGTAGGAGAAATTGTCTCCTGTCCTGATTGTGGAGCCGATTTTGAAATCTCTAAGAAAGAGGGTGCAAAAGTCGAATTAAAACAAGCAGAAACTGTAGGCGAAGATTGGGGAGAGTAATTGTCAAAAATTTGTATAGTTTTTGATCGACTAAGGTCGGAAGAAAAGATGCTTGAAAAGCAAGCAATAGAGCTTGGTCACGATACAATTATGCTTGATGCTAAAATTACACAATTCAATACTGACAGTCAAAAAAATGATTATGATTTTGGAGATATAGTTTTAGAACGATGTATAAGTTATTTTAGAGGTCTTCATTTTACAGCTTGTCTTGAATTCTTAGACGTTCCTGTGATTAACAAATTTGAAGTGGCAAGTAATTGTGGAAATAAGCTTATCATGTCTCTGTGTTTAAAAAAAAATAATATTCCAACACCTAAAACATATTTCTCGTTTTCTGCAGACGCTGCAAAGGAAAATCTAGAAAAAGTTGGATTTCCCTTAGTGTTAAAACCAGTAATTGGAAGTTGGGGAAGAGGAGTTATGCCATTAAAAGACAAAGATACAGTAGAAGCAATGTTTGAGTTACGTGAATTAACTGATGGTCCACATGATAGGATTTTTTATCTTCAAGAATTAGTTAAACGGCCTCCTAGAGATATTCGTGTAATTACGGTAGGAGATCAAGCCATTGCTGCTATGTATAGAAAATCATCTGGAGGTTTTAAAACAAACATTGCATTAGGAGCTGAACCTGAATTATGTGATATTACAAAAGAAATAGAAGATGTTTGTGCAAAGGCATCTCAAGCAGTTGGAGGGGGAATATTAGGTGTGGATTTGATGGAAGATGAAAAAAATGGTTTGGTAGTGCATGAAGTAAATAATACAGTTGAGTTTAAGGGATTATCGAAAGTTGCAAAGAAGAATATCCCAAAAGAAATGGTTGAGTTTGCATTAAATTCAGCTA
Organism: archaeon MnTg01; assembly: GCA_008974855.1. Lineage (GTDB taxonomy): Archaea > Thermoproteota > Nitrososphaeria > Nitrososphaerales > Nitrosopumilaceae > CSP1-1. Next base: position 1,730 of record BFAR01000162.1, on the reverse strand, counting down.
GAAGATAATTGAAGTTTTTTTCATAGTTTCGAATTCACGTTCAAAATTTACAACATTCTAGTAACAATAGATCATTTTAGCTCTGATGTGCAAAATGCACAACACAGGCATAATTAACATGATTATGACTTATTTACACATGATAGCAAAAAGCATGTATATCCTTTCTGTTTCTGTAATATTTACAGCAACAATGGCGATAGGACTTTCAGGACAAATTCCATTTGCCGCAGCAGAAGAATGGACAATATCTAATGGATTAACAGCAAACAACTTCTTTGGAGCAGGACCATCCCAAGAAGCACCAGCAGTAGGTACAGTCAACGCAGTAACTAAATCTGGGACTACGGTTAATCTAGCATATTCTGAGTTCAATGGATTTGCAGCAAGCAACTTCTTTGGAGCTGGATTGGATCAAGACCAAGAATTATCAACTACATATGATGGATTTAGAGCATATGCAATTCAAATGTCAGCAGAATCTCCTACAAATCAGGACTCTTCATCAATCAAATTAGGTACCACAGTTGATCTAAGCTTTGCAACTTGGAATGGGTTTGAAGTAGACAACTTCTTTGGACAGGATTAAATCCGATACAATAAAAGAAGTTAGCTAACTGAGAGTCAAACCATTCTTTTTTTATTATTAATTAGAGAGCAAAAGCACGCTTCTCCAAAAACGACAAATTTAAAGAAAATTCATTTATGGTTACTAGGAAATAAATTATAGTAATTTACGAAGAGGATATCCATGAAAGTAGGAATAGTTGGTGCATCAGGATACGTAGGTGGAGAAACACTTCGTCTATTGGTAAATCATCCAGAAGTAGAAATAACAATGGTCACCTCAAGACAACACGCTGGAGAATATATACACAGAGTTCAACCAAGTTTGAAAGGTTTCACAGAACTTACTTTTTCCGAACTTGATTATGATAAAATGTCAGACAAATGTGATTTAGTATTTACTGCAGTTCCTCATGGCACTGCAACAGAAATTGTAAAGACACTTTATGATAGAGGAATGAAAATCATTGATCTTAGTGCAGATTATAGATTACATAATAAGGAAGATTATGATAAATGGTATGGTTGGGAACATCCTCATCCAGATTATTTAAAAAAATCTGTTTTTGGAATTCCAGAACTTCACAGGGAGAAAATTAAAAATGCACAGCTTGTATCGTGTCCTGGATGTATGGCAGTAACTTCTATTCTTGCGTTAGCTCCTCTTATAAGAAATGACTTAATCGACATAGAGCATATTGTAGTAGATTCTAAAATTGGATCATCTGGTGCAGGCTCTGGATCAGGTACAGCTCATGCAATGCGTGCGGGAGTTATTCGTCCATACAAACCTGCAAAGCATAGACATACTGGAGAAATAGAACAAGAACTAAGTGAAATTGCTGGAAAAAAAATTCATGTGTCAATGAGTCCTCATGCAGTTGATGTTGTGCGTGGGATTCTATGTACTAATCATACATTCATGAAAAAAGACCTTGAAGAAAAAGAATTGTGGAAATTATATCGCGAAGCATATGGTAATGAAAAGTTTATCAGATTAATTCGAGATAAAAAAGGATTATACAAATTCCCAGACCCTAAATTCTTAGTTGGTTCGAATTTTTGTGATATTGGTTTTGATATAGACGAAGATAATCATAGACTCATTGCATTATCAGCATCAGATAATCTAATGAAAGGTGCAGCAGGGTCTGCCATACAAA
>BFAR01000161.1 GCA_008974855.1 archaeon MnTg01 | reverse complement strand
TAGATCTTCTCTGTCCAAATCTGCTTCAATTATCTCTCCTCCATTAAACTCTATAATTTGAATAACGCTATCTCTTGTAATTCCCTCTAAGACTCCAGCAGTTAATGGAGGTGTAATTATTTTATCACCTTTTAAGATGAATATGTTTTCTGCACTACCTTCAGCAATTTTACCCTGATTGTTCAACATTATAGCTTCATCATATCCTTCTTTGAGTGCTTCAACACGAGCTAATGCAGCATTAGCATAGTTTGATGCAGCTTTTGCTTTCATTGGCTGAGCAGCAGAATCAATTCTTATCCAACTTGAAATCTTACATTTGGCACCTGTAAACTTTCCAGCTTTTGATTCACCCATTTTCCATGGCCAACATGCAATTGCTACATCTACTTTGTTTTGTGTAGGTGTAAGACCCAATTCACCATAACCATAGTAAGCCAAAGGTCTGATGTAACACTCTTTGAGAGTACTATTTTTTACAGTTTTGATTATAGCATCAGTAATCTGTTTTTTGTTATATGGCATTTTCATTGAATACATTTTTGCAGAATTGAAAAATCTATCAACATGTTCTGGCAATCTAAAAATTGCCGAGCCTTTTGGAGTATTATAACATCTTAAACCCTCAAAAATTGCAGTTGAATAATGTAATGCATGAGTTAACACATGTACTTTGGCTTTCTTAAATGGAACTAGTTTTCCATTCATCCAAATTTTTCCTACTTCTTTCATAGGAAAGTAAATCTATACTAGTAATTTAAAGAATTATCTATTCTTTTTTATCGGTTTCGTCTTCAGAGTTTTCTTCTAATGTTTTTTTTGTAGGTCTGACTGGAATGTAGATTTTAGTCACTAGATGAATTGAATTTTTTTAAAGTAATATTCAGTAGTATGACCATTTAGGATAAACAAGTTCCAAATCTGAATTTTCAAAATGTAAATCTTTTTAGAATTTTTTGCCTTTTGATACTCAACTTGAGACTATCCATTATAGACTATATAGATCAGCTCTAAATATTAGAATATTTCATAGAAAGCAAGCGTGTTTTGGGTAACGCCGGACTGATTCTAGATGACGGTCCAAGAACAAACCCATTTTGGCACTACTGGTGCAAACCCGTAGCGCCAAACTTTTAGTTTATCTGCTTAAACAAACTGAATTTTTGATCTTTCTTCGTGTATTGCCCTGATTGCTTGTTCAATATTGTCGCTAGAATCTTCAACCACTATGATTATTCTTGAAGTTTCTTCTTGTGCATCCATATTCAATATGTTTATTCCCGCTTCGCCAATTTTTGAACTTGATTTTGAAGCAATTTGTTGAACACGCCACATTTCATCACCTATTAAGGTAATTACTCCTCGATTGTATGTAATTGTAGCCAGCGAATCAAATCCTAAGATGTATTTTTCATTTCTCTTTACATAATCTCCATCAAGAAATAAAATTCTAGTAAATTCAATTCCGTCTTTTGTGAAAGGTGATAAGATTATAAATTCACTATATCTTTTTTCATTTTTTAAAGATGCCAATAATTTGTATACGTATTCCGTTTCGATTCTTAGAATAGCACAATTTTTTTTCCCTGTAACAATTTTTAATGGATGACCACTTTTATCATCTGGATTTCGTTTTATGGTGGTAATTTTTGATGGATTTTTCATATTAGTAATTATTATAGGCATATCCACTCCGTGTTCAACTATTTCTTTGATAGCAATTGGATCTAAAATCTTCATACCAAACATTCCAGCAAGTCTGGCTTCATTATATGACAACTGTTCTACGTCACTTAGTTCATTTGTAACTATTTTAGGATCTGCTGAAACTACTGAGCTATCTTTTTCAAAGTCAATTGTAACTTCATATTTTTTCTGAAGAAGTATGCCAAGATCTGCTGCAGTTCTATCCGAACCTCCTCTCTCATAAGTAGTAGTGATTCCATCAGTTGTTTTTCCAATAAAACCTCCTATTGTTACAACATCATTCTCATTTAGTAATTTTTCAAGTAGTTCTAATTTTTCCGAAGATTCTGAGAATAAAAAATTTGTTGATTCTATATTATTATCAGTAATAATCGGCCATGATTCAAAATCTACTACACTAGATTTTATTCCATGACTTTTGAAAATGAAATTCATTAACTGAGACATTAAAAGTTCACCTGAATTAGCAAGTGCTATCGAACGAACTTCATCTACAAATTCACCTTTCTGTTTTGCTTCTTCAAAGGCAATTTTTGATTTTTCTAAAAATACATCAATAATCTTTTGGCATTCTTCTCGATAATCAGAACTAACTAATTCAAGAATTTTTTCATAAGCATTTCTTATTTCATCAAGCTTAAACTCATTTCCTTTTTCTGCATTTCTTCCTAACTCAAGCACAATATCTGTCAAAGATCTAGTCTTACCATTTTGAATAGTTAGAGGTGCAGAAAAAACTGAAATTACTTTTGCATCATTTTTTAAAGAATTAATTCTTTGTATAATTATTGGAATTGAAAGTCCATCAGCTCCAATAGCACTTCCTCCAAACTTCGCTACAACTAATCTAGTCAATACCATGTAAGAAAAATTACAATCCTGTATTAATCATTGGTTTAGACTTTATTGATAAAATTAATATTCATTTTAGAAAGATATTTTTCATTTTATTATTCTCAAAGTTTAAATGGATTTTAGCTAGGTACTTTGCTGGGCTCATGGTCCAGTTCGGTTATGACGTCGCCCTTACACGGCGAAGGTCCGGGGTTCAAATCCCCGTGGGCCCATTTTATCTCAATTTTTCAATTAGTTTTTCTTTTTTTGGTATGCCAGTAAATTCAAGATTTCCATTTATGACAATACCCGGAGCTGTGTATATTGGATATTTTTCCAAGTATTCAGGTTTCTCTGTAACATCAATTATATCGTATGGGATTTTCATCTCATCAAGCATCTTCTCTATCACACTGCAGTTTGCACAATCAGGAGTTGTTAGGATTTCTACTTTCATGATTATTCTTTTATGAATTGATCAGGATTTTTTTCAAACGCCCAGCGGCAACTGGCACAGCAGAATCTGTATTCTTTACCTTCATGGATTATTGAGTCTCCTTTTTCTCCTATTTCCATTCCACAAACGGGATCTTTCATGGTATCACCTTCCTTTTACTTATCTTGTGCCAAATAATTGGAACAATAATTAAAGTCAACAAGAGTATTGGAATGTAATCTTTTGATATTTCTTCAGCATATTCGTGTTCATGCTCATCCATCATAAACTCTGATAATATTGGGCTTACTTCAACTAAAGCATTCCACCCTTTGTGTACAAAGGTTTCTTCATACCATTCATGTCCTTCTGGAAGTCCGTTAATAATTAGAAATGCTCCAATAACAATTAACATAAAACCAGTTGTTTTTTCAATTGAAATTCTTTTAGCTGTCAAACCTTTGGTTGCATTAATTCCTATAATAGCTAAGACCGACATGAAAATGAGAGGTATTGCACGACCCACTCCATGAATTACACCTAATGATGAGCCAATCTCAATACTTCCAGTTCCTGCAATGTATATGAGAAGCCAATAGAATAATGGATTTGGGCATCCAACTCCGGCATTACCAAGTAACATGCCCATAAAGAATGATTTTGAATATTCCCCACGATTTTGGATAAATTTTGGAGTTCCAGAGTATGCTGGCATTTTTAGTTTGATTAGCTTTAGCTGTGACAATCCAAAAAGAAAGGCTGCAATTCCTGCAATTAGAAACATTATAGTTGAAATTTGATCCAACGATGCTGTTTGTCCTAATAATGCTACCCCAAATCCATACAAAGTAATTGTTATCGTTAGGCCTACCCCAAATAACAAGGCCATAGAAAGGCCCTTTTTGTATCCATGTCCCATACTCATGGGAACGATAATGAATACAAGTGGCAATGTACATGGCAAAACAATCATTGAAAGACCAGCTACATATGCAATAATTGTCCATGTAAGAAAGGAGGTATGCTCTTTACCTTCAACAGCTAATTCACTTGTTACTGAAAAGATAACCCCAACAAAAATTAGCGAAAATAAAATAAATAAAACTAAGACCATAGATTTTTTTGCAGGTATTTGAGTGGACACTTTTTTTATTAACTAAATCAGATACTTAATGGTTGAACTTTACAAATGGCAAGTTAGTAAGGAATACTCAATATCAGGTTTATTCAAAATTTAGCCTTAGAATCGGACAGCTATAGGTGCGAAAACCCTTTGACCCATACCTCCTATACATTAAATTATCATAATTATTACAAATCACATTGAATTCTAAATACAAAGAATATCTCAAATTAAACAAAAATCTACTCATAGCTGCTGGTATAGATTTTATCATATCAGCTTTTGTGGCACAACAATTATCATATCTTGAACCTTATCTAAATACCACTGTTACACTTGTGGTAGATTTTGTAACTTATTTTTCTATTTTTATTGCACTCTTTTTGTTTGATAATAGAAAAAAATACAAATCAAATTCTGATAAAACTGATTGGCCTTATGTAAAATCTGATTTAAAAAAAATTTTATCTTCAGTAGGAATAGGCGAGGTGGCATATCTGACCAGTAGATGGTTTTTCCAATTCCATTTTCTAAATATAGGAATTGAAGCTTATCAGGCATCTGTCTCAGCACAAATTATTGCCTTTGTGTTATTTATGATTGTGACAAATATTGTCGTAAAACTTACAAAACTTTACAAGTAAACAGTCGTGAAGATACATATCTAAAATTGAGTGAATATGACTGAACTTTCTTTAAATGAAAAAATGACATTAATTCAATATGCTATAAAAAAATATGAAAATGAAGAAGAATTAATTTCAAAACTAACTTCTGTGTTATCTGAAAAAGATATCCAAAGAGGTATTGATACTCTTATTGCGACTCAAAAGGTTAGAAGAATTGGGCCTGATGTTCTGCAAAATAACGAAAGTCACACAGAGTTACCTGAATTACTAGAAAATCTAAAACCACTTCTAGAGAAATTATAAAATGATTTTCTAAAATCCTCGAAGACCTTCTGGTCTTGCTGATTCTGGATGTTCTTTCATCCATGAAATTTTTTCTAGCATAGATTGTTTGTCTTGAGGAAAAGTTCCTTTGATAGTATAGGCATTAGAACCATGATTTGCTCTAAAAATAATCTCATCATTAGCTTCTATTTTTGAAACTAAATCTTCTAGTTCACTTAATGCTTCTGAATCTGAAATAGGAATAAATGGTTCTCCAAACTTTGTCATAAACTCGTCTCTTACTCCGGGTTCCATGATTAAGGTTAAAGCAGCAGAGTATTGTGGGGATACTGCGCTTAATACTTCGGCTGTTCCTCTAATGTGTTCTTTAGTGTAAGTTTTGCCACCCAAACCAAGTATAACCATACAAGAAATTGTGTATCCTGTATCTATTGCTTTTCTACAAGCTCTGATAATTGTTTGAGAGGTAGCCCCTTTGGTTACTTTTTTTAATACTAAATCCGAACCACTTTCGATTCCTATATACATCATTGTAAGTCCTGCTCCATACATTTTTTTTAATTCTACAGGAGTTTTTTTGAGTATGTTCATTGGCATTGCATAACATGAAACTCTTTCTAAATTTGGAAATTTTTCATATAGATAACGAACAATTTTAACCATGTATTCTGTTTCAAGATTAAGAGCATCACCATCTGCAAGAAAAATTCTTGAAGTATCTGGAACTTGTTTAGCCATCATATCAACTTCCTTCTTAACTTCATCCCACGGTCTTTCAGAATATTCTTTTGATCTATACATATCACAAAAAGAACATTCGTTAAATGAGCATCCAATAGTAACTTGGAAGATTAGAGATTTGGCTTCAGATGGAGGTCTATACATTGGGTAGTCATAATTTAACATCATAGAGTTTCTAAGATCAAATGTAATTTATCGTTTGTGTGTATGCTTTTTAAAATACCTTTTAGTATACTAGTCTCACAAAAACGTTAGTCATATGGCAAATGATCCTAATTCAAAACGACTTTTGTGGTTTTTATTTGCTGGTTCAAGAGGGGGTATGAATAGATTAAAAATTATATCTATCTTAAAAGAAAAACCACTTAATGCTAATCAACTTGCAAATGAATTAAGATTAGATTACAAAGCAATACGGCATCACATTAAAGTTCTTGAAAAAAATAATATGATTACCAAGGCTGGAGAAAAATACGGTGTGACTTATTTCATTTCAACATTTTTAGAAGTAAACATGGAGTCTTTTGATGAAATTGTACAAAAATTGGAAAAAAGTAAATAAGTATAGGGGGGGTGCTGACATCTAATTGGAACCGACAAGTGCTATTTTATCAATTTTTTCAATCGCTAATATGGTTGTACTTGGAATTTTGATGGTTTGTTTTGGGAAAATGTATTCAAAAACCAAGGCACAACTACCTCTTGGAATGATTATTTTTGCAGGTATGTTGTTTTTGCATAATACAATTGGCGCATTTGCATATTTTTCAATGCAAGAGCTATTTTCTGCTGAAGTATTTCCTTACATGTTGGGTGTTACTATAGCAGAACTAGCTGGTATATTGATTCTTTTGAAAATCACTTTAGAGTAATTTAGGTAAAGAAAAATAGATCTTTTTCTAATATCTTTACATGAATGAGGCTTGAAGAAATGATTGATGAAATTTTAAACCAAGTTCAAACAATGACTCCAGCTTTAATTTTGACACTAGGTTTAGCTGTTGGCCTTCAGCATGCATTTGAACCCGATCATATCTCAGCAGTAACTACACAAATTTCAAAAAGAAAGTACAAAACTCAAGCTGTAAAACAACTTCTCAAAGAAGGCGCCTTCAAATCATCTATTCTTGGAGCCCTTTGGGGAGCAGGTCATACAACAACCTTGGTTATCATTGGTTTACTTTTGTTTCTTTTTTCAATCAACATACCGTCTAACATTTTCTTAGGGTTTGAATTTATTGTTGGAATCATGTTGGTTATTCTTGCTTTAACTACATTTTCAAACAAAAAATTATTCAAAATGAAACATACCCATCCCCATCTTCATTCAAATGGAACTCTTCACATTCATCCTCATAATCATGATGGCGAACACAAACACACACACAAATCTTACATCATTGGATGTATTCATGGTCTCGCTGGAAGTGGAAGTTTGGTGGTTCTTATGGCAAGCACACTTGGAGATATTGAAACCGTTTTAAGCTTTATTCTCATCTTTGGTATTGGTTCAATAATAGGCATGACAATTATTAGTAGTTTAATTGGTTTACCATTTGCGTTTACAAACAAATTTGGAACTGCGAGTAAAGCACTTAGATATATTGCATGTACCGCAAGTTTACTAATAGGTGTAAACATACTTTATGAAATCAGCATAACCGAAAATCTTTTTGGCATCTAAATTAAGATCTTTATACATATGACAATCAGTGTTTATGTCGATGGAGCAGGAGGAGATGATCCAGGTTATGGGTATTACGTAAAAGAAACCGGTGAATCATTTTATGAAAAAAAGCCAGCAATTACAAATAATCAAGCTGAATATCTTGCAATAATTTCAGCACTCAAAAAATATGTAGAATCAAATGATGAGGTTATTATTTACAGCGATTCAAAAAATACTGTAAATCAACTAAATCATGAATATGCAATAAATAGTGAACAACTAAAGGTGCTTGCAAGAGAAGCATGGCCAATTATCGCAAAATTCTCTAATCTAAAAATTAAATGGGTTCCAAGAAAAGAAAATCTTGCGGGAAAAATGCTTGGGAGTTAGATTTTTTCTTGATATTTAACTAAGGCAAAATCAAATTTTTGAAAACTTTATTATGTAAAATCATATGATCAAAATTCGTTAAAAATGTCTGAATCAGATTTTCTTTCTCCAAAATCTATTGCAATAATTGGTGCTTCTGATAAAAGAGGAAGTGTTGGGAGAACAATTACATCAAATATTATGAATGGATTCAAAGGAACAGTTTTCCCAATCAGTCCATCAAGACCCACAGTCTTTTACAAAAAAGCCTACAAATCTGTTCTTGATGTTCCAAAACCAATTGATCTTGCTGTAATTGTTATAAAAAACACTATAGTTCCTGATGTTTTAGAAGAGTGTGGCAAGAAAAAAATTAAAGGCGCAA
>BFAR01000160.1 GCA_008974855.1 archaeon MnTg01 | reverse complement strand
CGTGCATTTGAAATGGTAGAGTATACCTTTGATTTGATTAATAATTTTGGAATGTTTAGAGATTTCCATAGACATAGAGTACTTACTATGGAACGACAGCTACTTACAACTCAACATGGTTTTAAGATGCCAGATGAAGTTTCAATACTTGGGATTGATAAGGACTTTGAAGATTGTATGTACAAATCAAAAGAGGTTTTCAATATGATTAGAAAAAAATATCCACCTCAAGCACAATATGTTGTAAATTTTGCATATAATTATCCATATTTTATGCGATTAAATTTACGTGAAGCTTGCCATCTAATTGAACTTCGTACAGTTCCTCAAGGACATGTTGATTATAGGAACGTAGCACAAAATATGTTTAAGGAAATAAAAAAAGTTCACCCTAATTTGAGTAAAATTATTAAATTCGTAGATTTAAAAAAATATGAGTTAGAAAGATTTGAATCAGAAAAAAGAACTGAAGAAAAAAAGAGGAAACATGAAGGTTGACATCTAAAGAAACTAATTCAAAAACTGATGAAGAATGGAAGGAAACGCTTACACCAGAACAATACAATGTGTGCAGAAATAAGGATACAGAAAGACCGTTTACTGGAAAATATAATGATTGTAAAGAAAAAGGAGTGTACAAATGTTCTTGTTGTGGTAATGAATTATTTGATTCAGATACAAAATTTGAATCAGGTACTGGTTGGCCTAGTTTTAACAAACCAATTAATGAAGAAAATGTAAAATGTGAATCTGATAATAGTTCTGGAATGGTTAGAACCGAGGTAATGTGTAAAAACTGTGGTGCCCATCTAGGACATGTATTTGATGATGGTCCACAACCAACTAAATTACGATATTGTATTAATTCTATTTCGTTAGATCTTGATAAAAAAACTGAGTGATTTGAGGTTTCAATATACGGAAAAATTCATTAGATGAGATGATATCTTACGGATTTGAGGTAAATTGAGATTAATTCTATGTGGCTTTGGAATAGTAGGACAAAGCCTAGCGAAATTATTGGAATCAAGATCTGAAGATCTCTATGTCAGGTTTGGAATAAAACCTAGAATTGTAGGAGTAATTGATACTAAAGGAAGCGCAGTACAAACTTCAGGTTTAGATTTAAACAAATTACTTGATGTAAAAAAGAAATATGGGACAATTAAAAAATACAGTCCAACTAAAAACAATCTTTCTGGAGTAGATTTGATTAAAAACCTAGATGCAGATGTTCTTATCGAAACAACACCAAGTAATTACAAAGATGCTGAACCAGGAATGACTCACATTACTGAAGCGATGAAACATGGATTACATGTTATTTCCGTTAACAAAGGACCATTAGCTTTGGCTTTTCCTTCATTAATGGAACTTGCAACGTACAATCAAGTTTTATTAAGATTTAGCGGAACCGTTGGAGGAGGTACACCAATTATAGATTATGCAAAAAATAGCTTACATGGAGAACGCATAACATCTTTTGATGGAATATTAAATGGTACTACAAATTACATACTTACAAACATGGCAAATGGAATGTCTTTCAAAACTGCTCTAAGTGATGCAAAGAAGAAAGGATACGTGGAAGCTGATGAATCTTTAGATTTGGATGGACTTGATGCTGCAGCTAAACTCGTAATTCTTGCAAATTGGATAATGGATCTCAAAGTGACAATGCCTGACATAAAACGAACCGGAATCAGAAATGTTTCAGAACAGGATATAAAAAATGCTGCCAAAAAAAAGTGTGCTGTAAAATTGATTGCATCATGCAACAAAGATTTGACAGTATCCCCTATCGAGGTCTCAGTAGATAGCCCATTGTGTGTAAATGGTACCTTAAATGCTATTTCGTTTACTTCAGAACATTCAGGAACTCAAACCATCATTGGTAGAGGTGCTGGAGGTATCGAAACTGCTAGTTCAATTCTACGAGATCTGTTAGAAATTAGACAAGAGATTTCAAAGATTTGAAATCTAACCTAATATCTAAGAGTGAAACAGCTCAGGTTATAAAAGAGATTTCGTCTCAATGGAAGATTGAGCTTCCTAAAATTAAGAACCTAAAATTTCATTATTTTGATGATGATGTTATTATTATTACAGGAATAGGACTCAAAGCAATAAAGACAGGAAATTCATATCTTCCATTTTTAACAGAGACCGAAATTCTCAAAAAATTTCCGTATGTCATGGTGGATATGGGTGCAGTAAAATTCATGTGCAATGGAGCAAATGTCATGAGACCTGGGATTACTAACTATACTCAATTTGAAAAAGACAGCGTGGTCTGCATTATTGAAGAATCTCAACACAAATTTCTTGCTGTAGGGAAGTCATGTGTGATAAGTACCGATATGGAATCAATGAGTAAAGGTGAAATTGTAAAAAATATGCATTACATTTCTGATAAATACTGGGAATCAGGAAAAATTGTCAAAGATTAATTAATTGTTTCAGATGTCATAGTTGAACCTTGTTTGTTTATAACAAGCATATCAATGCCATCACCACTAAAAGAATCTCGAAGACTTGCTGAACGAATTGATTTTATAGCTAACTCTTTTGATTCTTGTTCAGTCATGTTTGGTTTGAACTGAGGATCTAAAACTCCAAGTGCCATCTCTGCACCAGTTCCAACTGCAGCATATTCATCTGGAAGAACAGAGCCTAATGGATCTAATGTATAGATATTTGGTTTGTCAACTACACCACCTACAATTACCTGAGTCATGAGTGGAAAGAATCTTCGTTCATACATCATGTTTGACATCATTTTGGCAATAGAATTTGGTGGAATATCACGTTTGAGCTCCATTAGTCGTATTTTTGCCAAAGCTGCGATCTGAAGAGATAGTATTTGCATATCTGCTACTAGTCCTGCACATGCAGCACCAACTTTTGGCGTAATTTGAAATGTTTTCTTTGTAGTTTTACTTACAAGAAAATTGCCATATGCAATTCTGCGTTCACTTGCAAATACCACACCCTCGTCATAGGTTATACCAATAGCGGTTGCGCCAGGCATGTACATGTATGACATAATTCAGATTCTTTCAGAGTACAATAAAGTCCTTTCTACATAGATTAAGTAAAATTTGACAGTAATACTTTAAAACAAAATGTCAAGCCAACTCATTATTGGCTGAAGCCGTTTTCCGTGAAAATAAACTACATGATATTGCATTTTGGGGTCTAAGGGCTACTATTGGAGCAATTTTTGTGGTTCACGGTTCAGGAAAATTCGGTCCAGGTTTTGTAGGTTTTCTTACTGGTCTAGGACTTCCAGCTGAAATGCAAATTCCAATTGCCCTTGCTGAAACTATTGGAGGAATTCTTTTGATTGTAGGGGTTTTATCAAGAATTTCTTCTTCTCTGTTAGCAATTATTATGCTAGGCGCAATATTCCATGTAAAGGG
>BFAR01000159.1 GCA_008974855.1 archaeon MnTg01 | reverse complement strand
CATCATGGTAGCTGTAGGAATTTCTTTTTCGCTATATCTAAGCTCCATAACTCCTATCGGAACTACAGGTATGACCGATGAAGAAACTCTCGATCTTTTAATCAAACAACAAGAAAATCAAGATTCTAATACATTGGCTGGAATTTTAATTGGAATTGGCTTTATGTTAGTGCTAATTAGTTTTGGTGCACGCAGAAAAAGGAAGGCAGGACCAAAAAAAGTTGAGAAAAAACCAGAAATCTAAACTGATTTAAAACGTGTTAACTGTGTTAAAAAAAGTATCACGTTGTACTGGTTTACGCCCTATTTCTTTTACCAAGTTTGCAAGTTCTAGTACTGATGAATCTGTTGCTTTACCTGCAGCACGATAAATTTCTTCAGAAAAAGCAGTTCCAACTAAATCATTACCACCATAAGATAAAGCAACTTGTGCCAATTTTTTACCATATGCAACCCAATATACTGAAATATTATTGAGAACATTTGCAAGCATTAGTCTAGATATCGCTATAACTTTTAGATCATATACAGAGGAGCTCTCATTAGTTACTAGATGCTCTTTTTCAAGATCAGTATTATCTAAACTAAATTTTAATGGAATAAAAGTAATAAATCCCCCAGTCTTTTTTTGTAATTCTCGAATTTTAAGTAAATGATCAATTACATGTTCAGGTTTTTCAATGTGACCATAAAGCATTGTCACATTACTTTTAATTCCTAAATTGTGTGCCTGCTCAATTGTATCTAACCATTCTTGGCCAGTACATTTTCCTCTAACTATTTTATTTCTAATATCCGGATGAAAAAGTTCTGCTCCACCGCCTGGCATAGAATCAAGGCCAGCGTCTTTTAATCTTGACAGTATTTCTTTGATAGAGTTTTTAGTGAGTTTAGATAAATAGAAAATTTCTGCCGCAGTAAACGCTTTGATGTTTAGCTCCGGATGATTTTTTTTAATTATTTTCATCATGTTTTCATAATAATCAAGTTGGAGTGTTGGATGAAATCCACCTACAATATGTACCTCAGTTGCACCCAAATCTTTTGCAGTAGAAACTCTTTTTTCAATTTGTTCTGGAGTGAGTGTATATGCATCATCTTCATCACCTTTCCTATAAAAAGCACACATCTGACAGCTTGCAGCACAAACGTTAGTGTAATTCATGTAATAAGATGCAGCAAATGTAACTGTGTCTCCAACAAGTTTTTCCCTTGAAACGTCCGCAACAGCACCTAACATATGGAAATTTTCTAAATTCATCAAATCCATTCCATCTTTAAAAGATAATTCATCACCAGCAATTGCACGTTCAAGGGCTTTTGAGTCTCCCACTAGTTGTTCCAACATATTCTAAATCCATTTTTCTACAAATATATAATTTGACAAAATCTCAAGAGATAAGTAACTGAGAGTGATTATACAAGTATGGTACTTCCGTTCGTCGATGAGGACAAACCAAAATGTTTCCTATGCCATCAGGGATTTGAAAATATGGAAAAACTTCAAGACCACCAACAGTCTGTCCATAAAGATTATTTTGAATTTCATGATGAACAGGTTAAAAGAGAACCTGCGCCTGGAGACGTTACAGTGTTTTAGAATGCTGCAATCCCTTAAGTTTTGATTTTAGAATTTCCTGAGCCATTTGTTTACTCAAGTTTGCAAGATCATAATCACTGTCGATTTCTAATGCTTTTTTAAAGTATTCCAAGGCATCATTGATTTTATCAAGCTCACCTAATGATAATCCTTTGTAAGCAAGTGCAATAGCATATTTGGTATCAAGTTCTAAAACCTTATCATACAAAACAATTGCATCTTGAAATTTTCCTTGAGAATGTAGTGCAGAGCCTTTGTTAAGTAAAGCATCAAGATTATTTGGATTAATTTTCAGCGCCTGATCATAAAAAATAATTGACTTTTTGAAATCTCCAAGATTTTGGAATGTAACTCCCTTGTCAATTAAGGCGCGCATATTTTCTGGATCTTTATCTAAAATTTTTTCATAACACAAAAGAGCCTCCTCATGCTCTCCATTTTCATTCAAATCATAAGCTTGATTTAATAGATTCATGAATTCTTTTTTCACTAATTTATAATTAATAATTTATTAGTATATAGATTGACTAGGGGTCAATATTGAACGCGAATTATAGTTTCATTCAAGAAGCGTTTTTGTCTCTAGGATCTAATTCCAAAGATTTGTTAAAACATTCTAATGCTTCATCGTATCGTCCCATGCTTCTTAATGCAACTCCTTTATGGTTCCATAATTCGGGATCATTTTGATTCATTAACAAGGCCTGTTCAAAAAAACCCAAGGCTTCTTCGAATTTATTATTCTCAAGCAAAGTTTTTGCTTTTTCTACCAAATCTTTAATTTGATTCATGTTTGCGTTTGAACGCTGTTTGTATGTTTTAAACATACTTGTTTTAAAAGGTAAAAAATGCTAAAATATTCTAACAATGGCACTAAATATACTAATAGCAGAAGATAATGCATTTACTTCTTTACAGTACAATAGAATCTTAGAAAAAGAAGGACATAAAGTTGTAATTACTAAAGACGGTGAAGAGTGTTTACAAAAATACAAAGATGAAAAGAAAAAAAATATGAAAAAATCACAGGCAGAAGATCCATTTGATGTTGTTGTTTTAGATCAATCAATGCCAAAAAAAACTGGAAAACAAGTAGCCAATGAAATTCTAAAAAGTACTCCTAATCAAAGAATAATTTTTGCATCAGCATATGCTTTAGGCAGTGATAATAGTTTAACAGAGAATTTTAAAGATAAAGTAGAATTTTTACAAAAACCATTTTCGTTAAAAAAACTAGTAAGACAAATAGGAAATTAGTTACCTTCCTAAAAGATAAGTTTTGGAATATATTCTAGTAATTTAGAGAATAAAGGGATATATGAAAAAAGAGATTTTTGTTTTATCTACAATTCTGTTTCTTTCTTTAGGCAATTCTGCTTTTTCACAAGAACAAGAAACACAAAATTCCAATGAATTAGTGGTGAGCGACACTGATTTAATAATAATTTTTTCTGGTTTCATTATTGCAGTAATAGCAATTATTCTTTATTTGGCAAGACACCAAATACTTCGAAAAAAATTAGAATACGATAAAGGTGATTTTGAATCAAAAAAGAATAGGGATTATGAAAAATATCATTCAGATTGGGCAAGCTATGATTACATTGGAAAAAAAAGAAAAAGTAAAGACAATAAAGAATTTAGAAAATCTATAAAAAATACCAATATTCCTGATTATTATAAAATTCTAAAAATACCAAAAACTGCTACTCGAGATCAAATTAAAAATCAATTTAGGATATTAGTAAAAGAATGGCATCCAGATAGAAATCCTGATGCTGCATCCAAGGAAAAAATGGCTGAGATTAATAAAGCGTATGAAGTTTTATCAGATAAAGAACGCCGAAAAAATTATGATAAATATTTTGATGTTTTATAGTTTGAAAATTATTCAAGTTTTATTCTAATTATGTTCATATTCAATTCAATGAGCGATGAGCTTTGCATGCTATTTGTCAAATGTCCAAACAATTTCACATTTTTTAATGAATTATCGATTTTTGCTTTTGTAGTGATTTCAAGATCTTGAAAATCAGGATTTGGGCCCAACATACTTTGTGATAATAAAGGAGCAAGGGAAAGATCAGATACAGTTGTCTTGATTTTGAAGACAAAAGTATCCGAAAAATATACTCCTCCTCGATTTGTTGGGTGATTTACAGGAGTCAAAGATTTTGAAATGACTACATTTTCTAGAAAAAAAGTATTAGATGCAAGATGTAAAATAAAATCTAATTTAGTTGATTTCTGAATTTCAATTATTTTGAGAATGAGGTTTTCATCCAATGGCAAAGTGAGAGTAATTTTATTTTAGATCTATAAATAGAATATACATGACAAGCTGTTCAAACCAGCGAAGCTATCTCTCAAATCATAGATTTTGAGATAAAATTTATGAAAAGGCAAAATATTCTAGAAGGTTTTATTGTGTTTGGAGTGATGACTGGAATTTTATTGCCAGCAAGATTGTTATTTGTAAGCTATATTTCTTCTGACTGGTTTGGATCTTTTGGAATCATTACTGCTATCTCAGTTACAATGATTGTTTTAACCAAAAAAGGAAAGCTAGGAAGATTTGGAGAAATGTTTGAACGTCAAATAAACAAACTCCAAAAAGGCAAACGAGCCAAGATTGTTTATGGGCAATCCGTAATTTTTCTTCTTATTTTAGGTGGAACAATTTATGCAATTGAACAAGGCAATTCAACATATGTAGATTTGAAAAATCAAATTTTAGAAGAGCATAAAGAATTTGCAGATCCTATTGAACTCTTAGCTAAAACAGAACAATTAGAAGCTCAGGATTGGGTTTTTGGAGTACTTGGATTGTTTTTAGCAATTTTTATTGCATTTCCACAATTATCTGCAGTACTTGCAGTTCTAAATGAAAGTTTTGATGGGTGGGTTTTACATTTTTACACTGTAGCCTTTGTTGAATATTTAGAACTATTTGGTATTCTGATTTACTTTAGGTATTCGCTGTCAGGAAAAAAATCACATTCTGTAGATGAAGACAAAAATCTACAAAAAATTGAATAATTTTCAAATTTAAGATTAAAAAAATTGAAAAAAGTACTACATCTTTAAAAACCTAAAATATGATCGAAAACTAATGCAGCTTATATCTAATTCAAATAGATTAAGAGATGAAATTAACAATTTGGCTGCTCTTATGGGTTTGGACAAACCATGTTATTCAAAGATGTTAGATTTTACTGTTGATTTGTTTGAAAGTCAAGGATTAGGTATGGATTATTATGGA
Source organism: archaeon MnTg01 (assembly GCA_008974855.1). Taxonomy (GTDB): domain Archaea; phylum Thermoproteota; class Nitrososphaeria; order Nitrososphaerales; family Nitrosopumilaceae; genus CSP1-1. The sequence continues at coordinate 2,809 of BFAR01000159.1, read as the reverse complement.
TATCACAATATAGAACACGAGTTAGAAGTTACATACATTACTCTAGTTGCAGCAAATTGGAAAAGCGACCTTAATCCAATTAATCAAGAAGACCTCAAGTATCTCTTTACTGCAGCTCTGTTTCATGATTTTGACCCAGATAAAAGCGTAGATAAGCCTCATGAAGAAAGTGTGTTGAAATTTCTTACACAGAATGAAACTTTAAAAAAATTTCTAAGCGATGCTGAACTTGATCTTAATTTAATCAAAGCCCTAATTTTAAGAACTACTTTTCCATGGAAAGGAAAACTAAAAGAAAAAGCTGAAAAGGAAATAAAAAAATGCTTCGATAATTGTGAAATCACAAAAAATAATTCTCAAAAACAAGATCATTACTTGAGATTGGGTTGGTTTTTGTCAATTGTTGATAGAATAAGCGGTTATGCGTTAGGAGATTTTGCTAAAGGTATGGAACTTGCAAAAAAAAATGCTCACGCTCTTGCGTGGCATCCCTCGCTCATTGTTCAAAGATCAGTTGCCTATTTTGAAGATCTTATTAATAATGAATCAGAGATGTGTGAACGAGTTCTTAGATCATTACCAAAACAAATGAGAAAAAACTTTATGCATAATGTTCTTTCTTTTTTGAAACTTCGTCAACAAGAGATTCAAATTCATGCAGATTTCGTTTATGAAAATCTAAAAATTATTCCTACAATAGAACAAAATATTACTAGAACCAAAGATGATTTTGTAAAAAATCTGCGGGAAATTTATGATGAGTTACCAAAACCATTACAAATCACTAGTAAGAATTTTGACGAATCCATAAAAAACCCCAATACAATTCTTAGTACTATTAGATTAACTGATACTGGAGGGCCAATAATTGGATTTGCAAAAGGAGGTCCTCTTGAAAATTATGAAATTTTAAAAGAAAAAGTAAATGATGAAAACTTTGGTAAAAAAAATACGATATTTTTAGAACCACTTGCAATAAAAATGGGTTATTGGGGGCATCATGGAGGAAGTGAATTACGACATTTGTTTACTATGCAAGCACATTCTAAAAGATACAAATATCAAACCAGTTTTGCCCTTAGAGATGTGATTTCAAAACGTACAAAAACACATGAAAATGCAAAGTTTGTTACACAATTTGATCCTGAGAGATGGGATTACTATAGAATTAAGTTATAATCTTAGAAAATATTTGAGAACTATTGAATTACTGGTAAAGTAGAAAGTGCATCAGAAATTAAAAGTATCTCAGTAGTTCTAAAACTAGTTTTTACTATATCAAATGCTTCTGCCATATCTTTAGCAGGAATCATTTTTGCGTCTTTAATAATTTCTGGCATTTTACACCCAACGATGATTATTTTACAATTTTTAAGTACTTGAGCGACATAGTATGCTCTTTGCTCTCCAGCTCTGGGTTCTGTATCTATGTTTAAAATTTCATCTAATGAGTTGTTTTTTAGCATTGAAAAGAAACGTTGTTCACCAATACCATTTCCTGCCCCTTCAGAACAAGGAGCTGGGATGATTATGTATCCATCTGGATTAATTACAGGCTTTCGGGCAAAATACAAATAACTTGCAGCGCGAGTTGCTTGATAAAGATTAGAATCTCTAGGAAATCCTATTCCACAGACAACAACATCGTATGATTTTGTTAATGGAATTTCATGAATGCTTTTTGCTTTCTGTATTAGTTTTTTATGAGTCTCAAAAGGCTCTCCAGATGCTATTTCTAAAACTTCGTTATTATTTCCCAGAATTACATTTATTATGAAATTTAAACCAGATTTTTTTCCAATGTCTATTATTTCGTCTTGAATAGTATTTCCTTCAATTTGTCCTACCTTTATTTTAGATTTTTTGATCATTATTGCAGAATGAGTTCTACTAATAGTTTCATCATCAGCCACACCTATTGAGACTGTTTTGTAACCACCACTATATCCTGCAAATTGATGTGGTTCTACTACACCTAAGGAGATAAGCAAATCCGCCTCAAAAGCAACTTTAGAAATTTTTACTGGATTTCCAGTTTTTGTTAGTCCTAGTGAAACTAGTGAATTATAATCATTTGGATTATGATCAATGATTTGGTAATTTTGACAAACAATTTTTCCATATTTTTCTATCTTTTCATCGTAATTCATTTTTTTATGCATGCCAGAAGCAACAAGAATCGAAATTTTTTCTCTCTTTATTTCTTTTTCTAAAATTTCTAAAATAGGAATAAGCAATTCTTTATCTGGACATTTTCTTGAAATATCAGTGACAACAATACATGCAGATTTTTTCCCTTTAACTAATTCTAATAATGATGGTGAATTAATTGGATGCATTAGTGTATCATGAGTTTTTTCATAAACATCTTTAACAAACGTAGTTTGTTTCGACTCTACAATCTTTACTTGAAAACTATCAGGAATTTTGAAAGTAATTTTTTCTTTACCATATGGTAACGAGTAACTCATATCTAAATTAAAACATCTTATAATAAAAACTGATTTGAATAATCAAATGACGTCATAAAATCTTGTAATGATGAAGAATATTGCAAATCCTGTAAGAAAAATTATCCCAGCATAACTCAAAATTTTTAACCAAATGGGAGGTTGAGCATCTTTAATAAAATATTTCCCAGTAACTAATCTAAAATTAAAAATAGCAATTATTGGAGCGATAAGAAAAGAAATCGCTGTTGCAAAATCAACTAGTTCTTTAAGATTATTTTCAAATAAATATACAACAATAAATGAACCAGTTACTAGAGAAAATATAGATAATTCATAAATTTTTGTAAATTTAATTT
>BFAR01000158.1 GCA_008974855.1 archaeon MnTg01 | reverse complement strand
CCATTAATGGTACTACCAGTAATGGCATAAACATTTCATCAAATCTAGACGGCATTGATTCTTTTCAAATTGTTTTGTTAGTTGGTATTGTCATGGCAGCAGCAGGTGCCTCAATTTATTATCTTAAAGGATTTAGAAGTAAAAACTAAAGTATTAACACTGCTGCAGCAAAAACTGTAGTCCATCTTCCTTGTTTGTCACCAATAGTTGTTTGAGTAATATTTGCTGTTTTGTATATTTCACCAGAGATATTCCACTGTTGTCTTTTTTCATCCCAGCTTTTATCAATATCAAAAGGAATACCTAATGATGACGCAAGCATTTGAGCTGCAATATCTTCTGCATAATCTCCTGCTTCTTTTTCAGTTTGCCCAAATGAATCATATTCAGAAAGATATCCATAATGTTTAGGATCCTTTGGTTGTGCTACTCCAACTGATGCAGCAGTTAATCTGTGTGGTTCTTTAGTTTGATTCCTAGAATATATTGAAAAAAGAATTTGTCCAGGTTGAATTAGCTTAAGACCTTCAACTCTTGAAATTAATTTAGCCTGAGGTGGAAAAATACTGGAAATTAAAACAATATTGGTTCCAGCAATACCTGCATCTCTTAGAGCATATTCAAAACTTGTCAATCTATCTTCGTGAACCCCTTTTCCTTTAGTAAGAAATAATTTCTTTGCAACTAAGTCTAACAATTCTTAAATTTTTCAAAGGTTTTATTATTTATAGTTTGATTAGGGGCAGATTTTCTAATCAAAGATGTTTAAGAGAATTTGCAATGTCAATGCCATGTCTTTCAACATCAATGTCTCTGAGGATTTTCTTGATAACTCCTTGTTTATCTAAAATGAAGGTAGTTCTTTTTGCCATGCCTGCAATGTTTAGCCCAGCATATTTTTTACAAGTCTCTTTTGTGGGATCGCTCAAGTGCAAATAAGGGATTTTATACTCTTCGACGAATTTTTTTTGAGAGTCAATGGTGTCAATAGAGATTGCAAATAAAACAGCATCTGCAGAGACAATATCTGAATAGGCTGAAACCACGCTTTGTGCCATCTTGTATACTTTCTTAGATGGGCATGCAAAAAGATGGTTTTTAGGATAAAAACACAGTACGACATTTTTTTTGTTTTTGAATGATTCTAAGTTAATAGTGCTTCCATCATTTGATTTTAGTTCAAAATTTGGAGCAGAATCCCCTTCTTGCATTAGGCATAATGTATCATCACATCAATAAGACTATTTTTAACCAAAATTCTGTAGTGAGTTTAGGTACTAGTATATTTATAACATCAAACTGACTTTTTGTTGCTTTGGTTTTAGAATTTTTCGAATCAGAAGCTTTCATAATTGGATATTACGTATTAACAGTTTCAGCATCACTTCTATTGATAAAAGAAACCAAAAAACGATTTATTGATCTTAAGAAGGGTAAAAATTCCATTATCTTTGCACCTGTTGCTTTTGGAATAATTCTAGCTTATGTTTTATTTGCTTTTGATTTTTTTGAAACAATTCCTATTCTAAATTGGAGCTGGCTTGGTTACAATATTGCATTTGGGCCATTTGCTGACCAAGGATTGTGGGGAATTTTACCGTTTATTCCAATATTACTTTACATGTTTATTCACATTAACTATGTTGAAGAATTGTATTTTAGAAAATCAAAAAAGATGGTATTAGTTTGGGCACTTATGCATATAGCAATGGGAGTCAAAGTTCACATGGCCATAATGTTAATTCCGATTGGATTTTTGTTCAAGTATATTTATGATAAAAAAGGATTGAACCATTCTTATGCCATGCACTTTGCTACAAATATAATGGTGGTAATTACATTATTTCTTTCGTTTGTCTTTTGATCTTGGTTTTTGAGTAAGAAATATCCATCCAACAAAGCCGCCAAGACATATGTTAATTACTCCAAGGCTAGTCAGATAGAAAAAATTTGTAAACAAGCCCATCCCGATTCCCCAAATTCCTGTGCCAAAAAACATCAACAGGATTAGCTTGAGTTTATTTGGAGAGATGTATTTCATGGACGATGCTTCTTTTCTTCTCTATTAAAGAATGACGATTATTTGCATTCGCAAAAGTTTTAGATTTCCTTTAGAGAACATTTTAAACCGTCCTAACTTTTTGTACTTCATGCCAATGTAGCTCAGCCTGGCTAGAGCATTCGCCTTGTAAGCGAAAGGTCGTGGGTTCAGATCCCACCATTGGCTTTTTTTTGAAATTTGTTAATCAAAAAAGCTCGCTAATTTTTAACAAGGGTTTATTAGACCTAAAAAAGTCGAGAAATTATCGGAATAATGACGGGTAAGCAATGAGCTTTTTCTGTCATTGCTTAAGATGAAAAAAAATGACTACATTTAATGAATTAGGAATAAAACAATCCATTTTAGATGGACTAAAAGATATTGGCTTTAAAGAGGCATTTCCAATACAAGCTGCAGCTATCCCTGTTCTACTATCTGGAAGAGATGTTGTAGGTCAGGCACATACAGGAACAGGCAAGACTGCAGCATTTGCTATTTCCATGTTACAGTCAATTATACCAAAAAGAGGAATTCAAGGACTAGTAGTTGCCCCAACAAGAGAATTAGCAATTCAAATCACTGATGAGATTACAAAAATAGGAAGACATACTGGTATCAAGGCTACAACTGTTTATGGAGGACAAGGAATGGGAATTCAATTAGATAAGCTCAGAAATGGGTCAGAAATTGTTGTTGCAACACCTGGAAGACTAATTGACCATTTGAAGAGAGGATCAATTAGACTCGATAAGATAGCTCATCTTGTTCTTGATGAAGCAGATACAATGCTTGATATGGGATTTATTGAAGACATTGAGTTTATTTTAGATCTTACTCCTAAACAAAAACTGATGTCATTGTATTCCGCAACAATGCCACCTGCAATTTTAAGATTAGCTGAAAATTACCTAAATAATCCAAAACAATTCCTTTTGAGTGCAGATGATCTTAGTGGAGAAGGAATTGAACAAGCATTTTTGGTAATTAAAGACAGAGACAAACTAAAACATTTGATTAATTTTATTGAGGGAAATGAAAAAGGACAAACCATCGTTTTTTGTTCAACAAAACATAGGACTAGAGACGTAGCTCGAAATCTTAGCAAAACTAATTTCAACGTAGTTGCCATTGAGGGAGATATGTCACAACATAGACGTGAAAAATCAATGTCTCAGTTTAGACGTGGAAAAGCAGATATTCTTGTTGCAACTGATGTTGCTGCAAGAGGCATAGATGTACCAGAAGTAGCACTAGTTGTTAACTATGATGTCCCCAATCAGGAATTGATATATTTTCACAGAATTGGAAGAACTGCAAGAGCCGGAGCAAAAGGTAGAGCAATTACTTTGGTGTCGTATTCATCAATTGGAGATTGGAAAATAATTAAACAGCAAACTAAAGTCGTGATGACAGATTTGAATGAAGAAATGGGAATTAAAATAAGCATTCCGGATCCACTAAAAAGAGAGACTAGAAGAATGGGATATCAAAGATCGTCATATGGTAATAGAGGGAAACATACATCTGGTTCTAGGCATCGGTCAGCACGTGATCAATATGATCGAAGAAACAAAAAATCTGGAAGTAGAGGAGAGGGTGGAAAAAGATATTACGGTTTGAAAAGCAGATGGTAATTTTTTACTGTGTAAAAGTTGAAAAACACAAGTTTATAGAAAAGAGTGTGAAATTAAAGTAATGCATATGGGATATGTGTTATTAAACTGCGATTTGGGTGCAGAAGAGTACATTGTAGAGGAACTAAAAAACATTTCAGAAGTTCAAAAGGCCTATCTTACATTTGGGGCTTATGATGTTATTGCAGAAATTCATGCTTCAACCCAAGAGGAATTTGAAAAAACGGTATCAAATAAGATTCGACGTTTATCTAGAGTGGTTAGCACTATGACTCTAAATGTGGTTAATCCCGAATGATTGTTATATAAGAAAATTATTTTTTAATAAATTGGAAAAAATCGATTATGCTGGAACTGTATGGGTGATTAACCATAATAATCCTGATCCATTAGTAGAGCATTCTTTGAAGAAATTACAAGAGTATGGAATTAAAAAAGAGGATATTGTGTTAACTGATGCCCCAGAAAATGTAAAGGTTGGTGCGATAGTTGTTGAAATTTGGCCATATCATTTGGATGTTGGTCGAGTTAGAACGATTAGAAATGAGTCATTCATCAGTGGTACTGTGATGAATATAGAACTAAAAGCTGATGCTGAAGGCAAATACATCGATTAATTCTAGTATCCGTTCAATAATTTTTAATAACACAAACTAGATGACTTTAGCTAAATTTCATCTTCGTATTCATATTCGTCTTCTTCATCTTCGCTGGCTGCTTTGGGTTTTTTAAGAAATACTACCAAGACTGCACCTATTCCGACCATTGCTGCAACTCCAACATAGAGTACCCAATCTGGAAGACCAAGTTCCAATGAACCCATCGAAGAACCTTCTACCGTATAATCAAAGCTCTGCTTACCATCTGAATACCCAGACGCACTCGCAAGGATCTGAATTGATACTAGATCTCCTTCATTTACTGTCACATCTACTGTAACACTTCCTGTTTCATCTGTTCTAGTATTATCTGGAGTGATTGTCACTCCTGCATCTGTTACAAATTTGACAGAGGCATCTGGTACAGAGTTTGCTGAATCATCATCAACAAAAATGGTCAATTCTGTAGGCTCACCTATATTCAACGAACCCTCAATTCCCTCTGCAAAGATCTTCAATTTTGGATCATTTGATGTAGTACTAATTTTTGTTTCAGTACCAATTACACCCTTTATGCTAGCACTAATGCTTGCATCTCCTTGTTGACCATTTGCTGAAATTGGAAATGTTGCATATGAGCTACCTT
>BFAR01000157.1 GCA_008974855.1 archaeon MnTg01 | reverse complement strand
CTTCCACTGAAACGTTTCCATCAGCTCGTAATGCACCTTCAAGAGTTGTGTCAGATACTCCAATATTTGATAATAAATCAACCAGTATATTCAAAAACACTCTAACTTGTTTTGGTGTTTCAAAATCTGGCTCTGTAACTATTTCAACTAGAGGGGTTCCAGCTCGGTTATAATCTACCAAAGTAATTTGGGTTTTTTCAGATGCGCCCTCATAGATTAATCTGCCTGGATCTTCTTCAATTTGTATACGCCGAATTCTAATTTCTTTTCCTTCTATTGTGATTTTTCCATCATGTCCTATACTAGTTGGTCCATATGCATCAAGTTGTGTTATTTGAAAATTTTTTGGTAAATCAGGATAAAAATAATTTTTTCTAAAAAACGCAATTTTTTCAGGAGTTTTACAATTTAATGCCATTGAAATCATAGTAGATTTTTCTACTGCTTTTTTATTTAACATAGGAAGAGTTCCTGGTAATCCAATACATATAGGACAGATGTTTGTATTTGGGGAAAACTCTCGATAATTTGCTTTACAAGAACAAAATAATTTACTTTCTAGATTTGTTAACTGACAATGAATTTCTAATCCGATTTTTGTCATTTTAGGCAGGTACCTCTGGGAGTTTGACAGTAGTTTGAAGAGCATATGCTGCTTGTAATAACATCTTATCTTGCATCGAGTTTGCCATAAGCTGAATTCCTATTGGCAGCCCATTAGAAATTTCAAAAGGTATGGAAATTGCAGGTTTTTCTGTAAGATTTGCAGTAACGGTGTTGCTATCCACTAAAAACAACGCTACTGGATCATCAATCTTTTCACCAAATTTGAATGGAAGGATTGGCACTGTTGGAGAAATCAGCATATCGACTTTTTTTAGTGCATCATTAACCTCTGCAGTTAACTTGCTTTTTACCTTCATAGCCTTTAAGAAATATTTTCCAGCGTGACCTGCAGAAGGCACAAAACCTCCTAAAATCATTCTTCTAGTAACTTCGGGCCCAAAATTTTTTCTAGCCTTAGAAATATACGAATTAAATTCATAACCTTCCAAATCAAAATCATAACCGTATCTTAGATTATCATAACGTGCAAGATTACTTCCAGCTTCTGTTGCAGTGATTGTATAATATGCAGCAACAGAATATTCCACCATATCTAAGGAAATTTCTTCAAATTTTGCTCCTAATGATTCTAAATTAGAAATTGCTTTAGTTAATGCACTAGACACTTGTGCATCAACTCCTTCTTGAGTCATTTCTTTGATAATTCCAATCTTTTTGCCCTCTACTCCAGAATCAATGCCTTGAAGATAATCTTCATTCTGATTATCTACTGTTGTATTATCTTGAGAGTCTTTTCCAGCAATCATATTGAGTAAAAATGCTGTATCCTCTACAGTTTTTGTTATAGGCCCTATTTGTTCAATACTGTTTGAATAAGAAATTAGACCATAGCGACTGATTAAACCGTATGTGGGTTTGTATCCTACTACAGAACAAAAACTTGCAGGATTTCGAACTGATCCTCCTGTGTCTGAACCTAATGATGCGATACTTTCATTTGCACTAACTGCAACTGCGCTTCCTCCTGATGAACCTCCTGGCACATAGTCAATATTCCACGGATTTTTGCTTGGCCCATATGCACTAAATTCAGTGGATAAACCCATTGCAAATTCATCAAGATTTGTTTTTCCAATAATTATCGCATCTTCATTTTTTAATTTTGAAACTACTGTAGCATCATAAGGTGCAACAAAATTTTCTAACATTTTTGATGCACAAGTGGTTTTTGTTCCTTTAACACACATGTTATCTTTAATAGAAATTGGCATCCCCATACAGGAACCAACATTTTCATTAGATTTGATTTTTTTATCTATTTGTCTAGCTTGATCTATGGCCTGTTCATTTATTGATAAATATGCATGGAGAGCTGAATCAACTTTTTGAATTCTTTCAATAGTTTTTGAAATGAATTCTTCTACAGTCAGATTGCCATTTTTAACTTCCTCTATGTATTTTAGAGCAGAAATTCCAAGATTCAAGTCAAACCATCTTTGGAGCTCTGATGTAGGAATCCTTGTAATTTTTCAAATATTTCAATAGCTTATCATCATAAGGAATATACTCATCATCTCTAAGATTGTCAATTGTCTGGTCTTTGACAATTAATTCTTCAGATTCTACATTAGCTTTATCAAGAATATCAAAATAGGTAATCATTTTTTGTACTCTATCGATGTGTACAACATGATCATCAATTTCAATTCTCATTAATTTTGCAACGTGCTCTATCTCTTCTTTAGATACCATCTTTCTCCCCTACGGTGTCAATCTATCAACATCTCTAGGATAAAATGTTGTATCACGTATATTTTCTGTACCTGTAAGAGCCATCATTAGTCTTTCCAACCCAATTCCACAACCTGCGTGAGGTGGGACACCATAATCAAAAGATCCTAAATGATATTCAAATGCATCAACTTTCATTCCTTTGTTTTTCATACGTTCAGCAAGCTCTTCTTTTTTCGCAATTCTGGTACTTCCTGAAGATAATTCTAGATCACCAAACATTAGATCAAATGATTCAGAAATCTTGGGATTTTCTTTACTGACCTTAACATAGAATGGTTTAGGACCAGTGGGCCAGTCTTTAATGAAATAAAATCCTTCTAATCCAATTTTTTTTAGATTTGATGGATAAAGATCATCCCCCCATTCAGTTTTAACTCCTGCCTTTAGCATTTTTTCAACTAATTCTGTATAAGAATATCTTGGAATGGGTAAAGGAATACTTGGAATTATAAACTCAACATCTGGGTTTTCTTTAGCATAATCATTTACAGTTTGAACTGTTTTTTTTATTAATTGTTCAATCTTATTCATTATATCATTATAATCAACATATGCTTCTTCAAAATCAATTGAAATTGCCTCAGCTAGATGTCTGTTTGTTCTAGAGGGTTCTGCACGAAATATTGGCGCAATCTCAAAAACTTTTTCAAAACTCATTGTAAGTTGCTCTTTGTATAATTGTGGACTCTGTGCAAGAAATGCCTCTTTGTTATAATAGAAGATTGGAAATAATGCTGCGCCCCCTTCAGTTGCAGTAGCTATAATTTTTGGAGTGTTTATTTCAGTAAAATTTTCTTGATAAAAATAATCTCTGATTGATTTTAAAACAAGACTACGAGCTAAAAAAATATGCTGTAAAACTTTTCTTCTAAGGTCAATTGGCCTTACCTCTAACCTGGTATCTATATTTTTCACAGTTTTTGCTTGTGGTTCAAATGGAGGAATTTTTTCAACTTCTGAAAATATCCGTAATTCAGTCGGTATGATTTCTACTCCATTTACTGCTTTTTCTGATGTTTTTACTTTGCCGGTTACGCTAATTGATGAATGCTCCTTTAATTTTGATATTTTTTCACGGATTTCATCAGGGCAATCTCCTGCCTTTGCAACTATCTGAATATCTCCCATCTTATCGCGGATAGTAACAAATGATATGTTCCCATGTCCTCTTACGCTTAA
>BFAR01000156.1 GCA_008974855.1 archaeon MnTg01 | reverse complement strand
ACAACTCAATTTGAAGCTGCAGACGCACGACGTGCATTTCCTTGTTGGGATGAGCCAGCAATTAAAGCTACATTTGATATTAGTATTATTGCAGATAAAAACTTGACAGCAATTTCTAACATGCCACAAATATCAAAGAAAAAGACAGGAAACAAAAATCATTATACGTTTTCACAAACCCCGATAATGTCTACGTATTTAATCTATCTAGGAGTAGGAGAATTTGAATTTCTTTCAAGTAAACTTGGAAAAGTACTTGTAAGAATAGTCACAACAAAGGGAAACAAGTCTAAAGGAAAACTTGCACTTGATCTAACAAAAAAATTTCTTAGGTATTATGAAACATATTTTGGAATAAAATATCCATTACCAAAACTTGACATGATAGCAGTTCCAGATTTTGCTGCAGGTGCTATGGAAAATTGGGGCGCAATTACCTTTAGAGAAACAATTCTACTATATGATTCTAAAACATCTTCAACTAAAACTAAACAATACATCGCTGAAGTTATTTCTCATGAGCTTGCACACCAGTGGTTTGGAAATCTAGTTACTATGAAATGGTGGAATGATTTGTGGCTAAATGAGAGCTTTGCTACATATATGGCAACAAAAATTGTTGATGCCTTTTACCCACAATGGGATCTTTGGGACCAATTCCTAGAGTCGTCAATGGGCGCTGCAATGGCCTTAGATGGTCTTAAAACATCTCATCCAATTGATGTTAAAGTTAGAAAGCCCTCTGAAATTCGAGAAATTTTTGATAGCATTAGCTATGATAAAGGAGGATGCATTTTACGTATGTTAGAGTATTATGTAGGATCAAAAAATTTCAAAAATGGATTACACAGTTATCTTACAAAATACAAATACAAAAATGCTGCAGGACAAGACTTGTGGAATTCAATAGGAAAAACTTCCAAAAAGCCTGTACAATCTATGATGAATAGTTGGATTAAACAAATTGGTTTTCCATTAGTTAATGTTGAAAAGAAAAATTCAAAACTTGTTCTAACTCAAAAAAGATTTTTACTTGAAGAAGATAAAAAACATCAAAAAGGATTATGGCAGATTCCTATTACAGTTGGTACTAAAAATCCCCCAACAAAGCTAATGATCAAAAAAACAGAATCATTTTCTTTACAAAAACAAATTATACCTGTTGTTAACTCGTCAAAAAAAAGTTTTTTTAGAATTAGATATGATGAAGAATTATTATCATCTCTAAAACCACTTGTGGAAAATAACACTTTGAATAATATTGATAGATGGAATCTGCAAAATGATTTATTTACAATATGTGTTTCAGGAAACGAAAATATTTCTAAATACCTAGATTTTACAGATGCTTATCACCAAGAAAAAAATTATCTCTCATCAGCAAATGTTGCAAACAACCTTAATTTTCTTTATTTGATATCATTTCATGAAACTTTCGTTGATGACATAAAACAATATGCTTATGATTATTTTAGAAACCTCTTTGATAGATTAGGATGGGATGCAAAAAAGAATGAAAAACATACTGATACTTTACTTCGTGGAACTGTAATACTAGTCCTTGGAAAATTAGAAGACCAAGAGATACTAGACGAGGCAGAAAGAAGGTTTGATGCACATGTCAAAAATAAAAAAATAATAAAACCTGATTTAAGCGAGGTAGTTTTTTCACTTGCTGCATGGAATGGTAATGAACAAACTTTTGAAAAATTAATTAAATTATATAGAAAGGCTTCTACTCAAGAAGTAAAATTACGTGTTCTTGGTGCAATTTGCTATTTTAAAGATGAAAAATTACTGTTTAAAACACTGAAATTTATTTTAACTAATGAAGTTCGTTCCCAAAATTTGGCCTTGCCAATAATTCGTATTGCAGGTAATCCCTATGGCAAAAAGATAATGTGGCCATGGCTGAAAAAGAATTGGAGGCTACTAAATCAGAAATTTGGTCATGGAAATCCAATTGCAAATAGAATTGTAGCTAGTATCTCATTATTTGCAAATGATACAATGCAAAAAGAAATCAAAAACTTTTTTAAAAAGAATCCAACCCCTGGAACCGAAATGACTTTGGCTCAGACATTAGAACGAATTAGAATTCATTCTCGTTTTCTAAAACATCTTAAAACCCAATTTCAGTAGTGATTTTTTATGGCAAAAAAAATACTTTCAGTTGTTTCTATAATTGTAGTTAGTATTCTTGGGGCAATATTTTTTCTTGAATCAACTTCGATTGATAGAGAATTATATGCAAATACATTCATTGTTGATGCAATTTATCTTGAAGAAGAAGGTATTGTAGAAATTTCTTTTTTAGATAACTCTGGTAAAACACAATCTGTTATACTTGAAATTTTAGGAATGGCAGAATCATTTCAAAAAAACTATGCAGGTTCTAAATTTACAGAAGAAGTTCCTTTTTCTTCAGTGCCCCAATATGGATGGAAAACAAATCCTGTAACCTTTGTTGTAAAACATGAAGAATTTGGTAAAGTAGGAATAAAGACTGAAATTCACGCTCCAGATGAATCATCACCACCAATAATTTTCAGTAAACTCTGACTTCACCTGCAACATTTTATTGTAGGGCATAGAAATATCAGATAATTGGACATTACTGCTGAAATAAAAAAAGGTAAACGCGGCGCCATTGCAAAAGCTATTTCCTTAATAGAAAATGATCCAAAAGGCGCTAGAACATTAATTAAAAAAATATTCAAAAGCTCTGGAAAATCAATCGTAATAGGGATTACAGGACCTGCAGGGTCAGGCAAAAGCTCACTCATTAACAAAACTGCAATAAATTTAAAAAAACTAGGAACAAAACCTGCTGTTTTAGCAATAGATCCTACAAGTCATGTTACAGGCGGTGCTATCTTGGGAGATAGAGTTAGAATGACTGAATCAACTGATTCAGGAACCTATATCCGAAGTATCGCATCAAGAGGCGCAACTGGTGCCATTTCAAATTCACTAAGAAACAGTATTCGTGTTTTAGAGTATGCAGGATTTAATCCAATAATTATTGAAAGTGTAGGTGCTGGCCAAACTGAAATTGATATTGCAAAGATTGCTGATATTACCGTTGTAGTTTTTAATCCTCACACAGGAGATAGTATTCAAACAATAAAGGCTGGATTATCTGAAATTGGAGACATTTATCTTGTTAACAAAAGTGATTTATCAGGAGCAGGACAACTATTTCAATCTGTACAGGATTACATTGGAGACTCTCAAAAAGCCCCGGTAATATTAAAAACATCCATTAAATCTTCAAAAGGAATTGTAGAATTTGCTAAAATTTTACATAAAATGATGAAAGCCAAACAAAAAACTAAAAAAGCAACAGAAATGAATCGTCTTGAATCTGAACTAAAGGATATTGTTTTAAATAATATTAAACAGAAAATTGATTCTATGTTTGCCTCTGGAAATAGTTATTCTAAATATCTCAAACAAGTTCAATCAAAAAAAATGGATCCATTTGATGCAGCTGAGAAAATATCTAAAAGTATAACGAAGTGATTTAAACGAAGAAAACAAAACAAAAAATCACTAAAACATTTTTCACTGATTCACAAATTCCTATAAAACAATTCTATCAAGCATCAAAAAAATCAAAACTAGAAACTCCTGGAACGCTTCCCTTTACTCGTGGAATACACCAAGGAATGTATCGTGATAGATTTTGGACTATGCGTCAATATTCTGGATTTGGAGATGCAGCACAAACTAACACGCGCTTCAAGTTCATGTTAGAAAAAGGTCAGACAGGACTTAGTATGGCTTTTGATCTTCCAACACAAATTGGTTATGATCCAGACTCTCCTCAAGCAGAAGGTGAAGTTGGTAAGGTAGGAGTTTCAATTGCATCTCTTAAAGACATGATGACTGCCTTTGGTGGAATTCCTTTAGGAAAGGTTAGCTCTTCTATGACCATTAATTCAACTGCATCAACTTTACTTGCGTACTATATTGCAGTAGGACAATCACAGGGATTTAACAGTAAAGAACTAAGAGGAACAACTCAAAATGATATTTTAAAGGAATACATTGCAAGAAATACCTACATCTATCCCCCAAAACCTTCAATGCGATTAATTGGAGATATGATACAGTATTGTGCAAAGGAAGTTCCTCAATGGTATCCAATTTCTATATCGGGTTATCATATTCGAGAGGCAGGAGCTACTGCAATCCAGGAAGTTGCGTTTACTCTAGCTAACGCTATTGAATACATTCAAACCTGTCTTGATAAGGGTTTGAAAATTGATGAATTTGCACCAAGACTTTCTTTCTTTTTTTGTTGTACTATAGAACTATTTGAAGAAGTTGCAAAGTTTAGAGTTGCAAGAAAAATTTATTCTAAAATTATGAAAGAAAAATTTCATGCAAAAGATCTAAAATCTATGCAATTAAAATTCCATACACAAACTAGTGGAGAATCATTAACTGCACAACAACCAGACAATAATATTGTTAGAGTTACAATTCAATCTTTAGCTGCTGTTCTAGGAGGAACTCAGTCTTTGCATACAAACTCACGTGATGAAGCTTTAGCATTACCTACACAAGAATCTGCAAAGATTGCACTACGAACGCAACAAATTGTTGCGCATGAAAGTGGCGTAACTAGAACTGTTGATCCAATGGGGGGTTCACATTATCTTGAAGAATTGTGTGATGAGATTGAAGAAGGTGTATGGAAGTATCTAAAAAAGGTAGAAAAAATGGGTGGTTCAATTAAAGGAATTGAAAAAGGATTCTTCCAATCAGAAATTAGACAAAATGCCTATAGATTGAAAAAAGAGGTTGATAGTAATGATAGAGTAATTGTAGGTGTCAATAAATTCTCTGAAATTGAGACTACAAAACAAAAACTCCTTAGAATAGATGATACAGTAGAAATCCAGCAAAATAAAGCACTAAAGAAATTACGTAGTACAAGAGATAACAAAAAGGTAGAGCGAGCCCTATCTAAGATGCAATCAGTAGCTGAAAAAGATGGGAATTTAATGCCATACATTTTAGATTCTGTTAAGGTATATGCAACAACTGGTGAGATTAGCAATACATTTCGAGAAGTGTTTGGCGAGTATAGGCCAAAAGAGGTGTTTTGAATGAAAATTGATCATATTGCAATTGCAGTAAATGATGTTGAAGAAGCTGCTAAAACATACAAAGAAGCATTAGGTGTTGATAAAATAGAATTTGAAACAGTAGAGTCTGAGGGAGTAAAGCTAGCTATACTTCATTTAGAAAACGGAAGAATTGAATTAATGCAACCAACAAATGATTCAAGTCCAATTAAGAAATTTTTAGATAAAAAAGGTCAGGGATTACACCACATGGCATTACAAACTGACAACATTGAAGGTGAAGTAGAAAGGATGGAAGGATGCGGAATACAATTTTTAGGAAAAATTAGACCAGGTTCTGAAGGAACAAAGGTAACATTTATCCATCCAAAGTCACTTAACGGTGTTCTAGCAGAACTTTGTTCACATCCAAAATAAAATTCTAAATATGAAACAATAGATGTTTTTTATTCCATCATCTTCAAAGTATCAGAAGCTGTAATAATTCCTACAAATTTTGATTTTTTTGAAACTAAAATACATTTTGAGAATCGTATCAATGGCACTAAAACATTTGCTGGTGTATCAAAATCAACAATTGGTGGTGCAGGATCCATGGTTTCAGATAACTTTGTATGCTTTAGCCCAGACTCTCCGGCATCTGATAAATGCTTCATTATTCCATCATCTGATACTACCCCGACAGGATTATTTCCATCAAAAACTGGAATTTGACTAATAGAATATTTGTGCATCTTCTCTATTGCATCATGCAAGGTACTCGTTGGTTTAATTTTCACAATATCCTTACTACAAAAGTCTCCTGCCTTGTGAGGAGACGTTTGACCTTCAAGAGTTGCCAAGTTATCAAATATTTTTTTTGCAGTTTCATAGCTTGGCTTGCTGCGTCCTGATTCAATTTGATTAATCATTGATGTACTAACTCCTGTCAAATTAGCAAGCTTTTTTTGCGTAATTCCAATCTTTGTCCTAATTTGTTTTATAGTGTCAATTCTAGGAAGCATTTAAGATTAGAATCTAGTTTGCGGGTTTTAAACCATTTAGAAAAAACTATCGTCTTTTAGCCTTAGTTTTTGTCTTTTTCTTTGGTTTTTTGGCCTTTTTACGCTTAATTTTTGCAGGTTTTTCTAATGTGGCCTGAGCAGCTGCAACTATTGCAATTGGAATTCTATGAGGAGACGCACTGACATAGTTTAAGCCATTATGATGACAGAAATTAATTGAACGAGGATCTCCTCCATGTTCTCCACATATTCCTAGCTCAAGATTAGATTTAACCTTCCTACCTTTTTTAATTGCAATTTGCATTAAACTTCCCACCCCATTCACATCAAGGGACTGAAATGGACTAATTTCTAACAATTCTTTATCCAAATACTCTGGAAGAAACGTTCCTTCTACATCTTCTCTACTAAAACTAAATGTGCCTTGAGTAAGGTCATTTGTTCCAAAACTAAAAAACTCTGCAGTTTGTGCTAACTCGTCAGCTGTAAGTGCAGCACGAACCACTTCAATCATCGTACCAAAATTTATTTTAATTTTCATATTGTATTTTTTCTCCATCTCTGTTTTAATCAAATCATAAATTCGTTTTATATGATTTAGTTCGGCGATACTGCTAACTTGCGGAATCATTATTTGTGGCCGCGCATCAACTTTTTGTTTCAATAATTCTACCGTTGCCTCAAAAACTGCTCTGATTTGCATCTCATAAATTTCTGGATAAGTAATTCCAAGGCGTACTCCCCTATGGCCCATCATTGGATTGATTTCAGCTAAATTTCGTGCACGTTCTAACACTGATCTCGTTTTTGCAGTCTCGTTATTATTTTGCTGTTCTTGTTTTCTTAGTTTATCTGCGAGTTCTTCTGGATTTGGTAAGAACTCATGTAGTGGTGGATCAAGTAATCTTATTGTAACGTAATATCCCTCCATTGCCTTGAGAATTTGTAAAAAGTCACTTTTTTGTACAGCGCCTAATTTTTCTAAAACCTGTTTCCGTTTTTCTTCTGATTGTGCCATAATCATATCTACAAATGTTCCAATTCGATCTTTTGCGTTAAACATTCTTTCAGTTCTACAGAGACCAATTCCTTGTGCTCCATACTGTCTTGCTAATTTTGCACCTTCCGGAGTATCTGCATTAGCACGAATTCCAATTTTTTTTGCTTTTTGTGACCAACTAAGAACTGTCTTAAAATCATCAGTAAACTTGGGCTCTACTGTTGGAACTGCACCAATAAACACAATTCCTGTGCTTCCATCAATTGTAATTACATCTCCTTCAGCAATTGTTCTACCACTTACTTGGCAATTTCGTGCCTCATAATCGATTTTTAACTCTGAACATCCTACAATGCATGCCTTGCCCATCCCTCTTGCAACTACTGCTGCATGAGATGTTTTTCCTCCTCTACTTGTAAGAATTCCAGCTGATGAAAAAAATGCAGGTACATCTTCGGGTTTTGTTTCTTCTCTAACTAAGATCACACTAGTACCATTTTCTCCTTTTTCTACTGCTCTTTGCACATCAAATACTGCAACTCCACTAGCAGCTCCTGGAGATGCCGCTATTCCCTTTGCAAACTGTGCAAATCCTTTTGGATTAGGATCAATAGTTTTATGGAGTAATTGTTCTAGCTGTTCGGGATTTAATCTAAGCAAAGCTCTTTGTTGTGTTATGAGTTTTTCTCTAGTCATATCCACTGATGTCTTAATCATTCCAGCAGCATTCATTTTTGCTGAGCGAGTTTGTAATAAATAGAATTTTCCTTGCTCGACAGTAAACTCTATGTCTTGTGGTTCTTTGTAGTGTTTTTCAAGATTTTTACAAGTATTAACTAATTGTTTGTACGTATCAGGTAATTCTGTTTTTAGTAGATCCACAGGTTTACCTGTCCTAACTCCTGCCACGACGTCTTCTCCTTGTGCATTAATAAGATACTCTCCAAAGATTTGTTTTGTTCCATCTGCAGGATTTCTTGTAAAAACAACACCTGTTGCACTATCATTTCCCATATTTCCAAATACCATTGTAACTATATTTACTGCAGTTCCGTCTGCAATATCTTTTGTAATATTATTTTTATTTCGATACACTATTGCCCGCTCTCCTCTCCAACTACTAAACACTGCCTCTATTGCAAGCTCTAATTGTTCATATGGGTCTGACGGAAATGGCCTTCCGGAATGTTTTTCACAAATTTTTTTATATTCGTATACGACATGTTTTAAAGATTTTTCGTCTAGTGCACTATCAGCTTGAACGGCTTGATTTTTTTTAGCATGCTCTAATACCTCATCAAATTTTTTATCATCTACTCCAAAAGCAACTTTGCCAAATAACTGAATGAATCTTCTATAGGAATCCCATGCAAATCTTGGATTGTTACTTTTTTTGGCTAATCCTAGTACTGTTTCATCATTTAATCCAAGATTTAGAATTGTATCCATCATTCCAGGCATAGATATTGCAGCTCCTGAACGAACTGAAACAAGCAAAGGATTCTCTTTTGAATTCCATTTTTTTCCTGTCTTTTTTTCAATTTTTGTAATGTTTCGTTTAACTTCTGGCAATAGATTTTTTGGAAGTTTTTTATTATTTTT
>BFAR01000155.1 GCA_008974855.1 archaeon MnTg01 | reverse complement strand
TGATGAGAGACCACATGGTGGAAGAAATTAGTTGTGATGGAACAAACATACCTTTGTACATTTGGCATAGAGAGTATGAATCAATTCCCACGAATATTATTTTTAAAACTGATAAAGAATTGAATAATTTTGCAAGAAAAGTATCTTATATGTCAGGTAAACACGTATCGATGGCAAACCCTATTGTTGATGCTTCACTTCCAGATGGAAGTAGAATCAATTTAACATTAGGTCATGAAATAACAAAAAGAGGAAGTACATTTACTATTAGAAGGTTCAGAGCAGATCCAATCACTGTAGTTGACCTTATAAAATTCCAAACAATGACTTCAGATATTGCTGCATATTTGTGGTATGTTGCAGAAAAAAATTCTACGATGCTAGTAGCTGGTGGAACTGCAAGTGGAAAAACTACTGCGCTAAACGCATTAGCATCATTTATTCGACCTGGACAAAAAATTGTCACAATTGAAGATACTCAAGAGCTTAACTTACCTCATGAAAACTGGATTCCAGCAGTTTCAAGACAAAACTTTACCGATGGTGGGATTGGAGAGATTACTCAATACGACCTGCTTCGTGCTGCATTAAGACAAAGACCAGATATCATAATAGTAGGAGAAACGAGGGGAAGAGAAGCGTTTACTTTATTTCAAGCCATGGCTACAGGTCACGGAGGATTTTCATCTATTCATGCTGACTCAGTTGAAGCAACATTAACGAGACTTGCATCATCACCAATGGATATTCCTAAAACATTAATCGCAAATACTTTGGATTTAATTTATCTTCAACTAAAATTAAGAATAAAAGACCAATCAGTTAGAAGAATTATTCAAATTTCTGAAATTGCAGGTTTAGATGAAAAAACTGGAGAAATTCGTACTCACGAAATATTCAAGTGGAATCCACAGACCGATACACATTCTTTTGCTGGAAATAGCATATTGCTTGATAAAATTAAAGAAAGATTTGGGGAAAGCGATGAGCAAATAAACTATGAACTAAGTAAAAGAAAACTTGCAATAGAATGGATGGTAAAAAACAATATACGAGATCATAAAGAGGTATCAAAAAACATTAGGGAGTTTTATGCAGATTCTGAACGATTCTCTGAGAGAAAAAGATTAACGGTGTAAAACTTGCAAAAGTCTTTTGATTATTCAATTAATACTAATAAAAAAAAGAAAGTAACAAATAATTCATCAGGATCAATTCATGTTTATAGCTATAGATTGCTCAATAAACATCTTCAATTTCTATATCCAAAACTATCCAATCTAGAAAAAACTCTCAAACATGCAATGATGCCAATACCATTTGAAGTGTATGTTTGCAGTATAGTGTTTTTTAGTATTATTGCAGGAATTATTGGATTAGTGTCTGGAATTGTTATTTCACTGGTAATTAATATACAGCCAGTAGCATTTGCATTTATTCTTCCTATAATAGCTAGTGCAGGAATGGCACAGGGAGTATTTTTCATTTTACAGATGATGCCTCAAATCACTGTAAAGAACAGAGCTGCAAAATTAATGGATGAGCTTCCACATTTTATTGGATATATGGCCACTCTTGCAACAAGTGGTTTATCATTAGAGGGAATTTTCAAATCAATAGCATCAGAAGATTCTCAAGAAGAAATAGTCAAAGATTCAAAATTCATTACAAGAAATATAGACATTATGGGCATGGATTTAGTTACTGCAATTAACGATTTGATTAAAAGAACTCCTCCAGGCCCTTATGCTGATTTGTTGGAAGGAGCAATTATTACTGTACAATCAGGAGGTAAATTAAAAGAATACTTTATCGCTACAGGAAAAGTCCAATTAGAAGAAAAGAAGATGGCATTAAAAAAATCAACAGATTCGTTAGGTGTAATGGCAGAAATGTATACCATTCTTTTGATTGTGTTTCCGTTAATGTCTATAATCATGTTATCCGTTATGGCAATAATGAGTCCGGATTTGGGAGGTTTTGATCTAATGACTTTGATGAATTTATTGACATATGTGATGGTTCCATTTTTTGGTTTTATACTTTTGTTTATGATGGATTCAATGGTGCCAAAGAGGTAATCAAGATTGCAAAAAGCTAAAGCCAGGCCAATTAAAAGAAAAGACGTTGAAGTACCAAAACTATCTTTAATTCATTCAAAAAAATTACGAATTTTACTTTCTACTGGAATCGTGGGCATTATTATGATTGCTGCAAGTTTTTACTACCCACCAATTGCCGAAGATCAATCCACACAAACTACTGGAATTGTATTTGGAGCGCTTTTTGCAATTGTTCCAATTACTTTACTGCATCTAAAAGAAACTCAAAGAAAAGATAACATTGACAAAAACCTTCCATTATTTTTGTTAGCATTATCAAGTGCAGTACAAAGTGGAGCAAATCTAATTCGAGCTATTGAAACTACTGCGGATCGTAACATGGGGCCGCTCACTCCAGAATTAAAAAACCTAAGAGCAAACATCAGCTGGGGCATGCCTATAGAAGATGCGTTTGAAAATTTTGCCGAAAGAACAGGCACAAAAATGTCAAGGAGGGTATCCACACTACTTGAAATGTCTTTGAAAATAGGTGGTGATATTAGAGCTAATTTAGAGATGATACAACAGCACGTTACAGATCTACAAAATTTAGAAAAAGATAGAAAAGCCTCACTAGCGCCTTATACTTATACAATCTATATCTCCTTTGCAGTTTTTCTAGGAATTTCAGTTATTCTTTCGTCACAGTTTTTTAGTGAATTCCTAGTTATTCAAAAAATGCTTATTGATTCTCCAGGAATAACTGAGGGCGGCATGTTTTCGTCTATCATAAACATGGACATTGAAGCACTAAATTCTATTTTGTTTAACATGTCACTTATTGAAGCAGTTTTTGGCGGACTAGCAGCAGGCAAGATTGGTTCAGGAAATTATGTTTCAGGAATGAAACATATCATTGTAATGATTGTAATGGCCGTAGCTGCATTCGCGTTAATTTAAAAAATAAAAGTTAAAATTATTTTTTCGTCTCTAATTTTTTTAATGGTTTTGATGTACGCCATAAAAATTTACACAAACTAAAAATATTATTTACCATTTCAGCTGAATTAGTCCAAAGTGCAAAATCAGTATCAGCGCCAATACTAAAAGAATCATGTGATAGTCTAGAGTTTTCCATATTTGCAAAATCAGACGCATTCATTACATCAGACATGATCATTTGTTTTCCGTCCTCCACAATAATTCGTCCTTTTGAAGGAAGTTTTCCAAGTCTAGTTTCAGTTGGTTTTAATCGTTCTATGAGTGGAATAAATTTGTTATCGTCAGTTGAAGTAAGTATTCTAACTGTACCACCATTATCAATACATTCTTTAATTTTTTCAGGTACAGCAGTATGATACATTCTCAAAATATCCTCAGAGGTCGTAACAATGTAAATCATTCTAGTAGAGTCTTCTAAAAGTTTTTCAATATGAGAATAAATATTTGCTCTTCCTTGAACTGTTCTAAAAGTTGGAACATAGTGTCCATCAGTAATTGGAACTATTTTGTTAATTTTTTGAATTACATTTTTTCCAATTTTTTCGACGCGGTTAATTTCATCTTGTTTTTTTTGCAAAACTATTTTTAGTACTTCTTCAGGTTTTGTTGCAATGCAGAGTTTTGGGTTTGAAATGGTTGTAGAAACAATACTCATGTTAAGTAATTTATCAATCGTTCTGTATGTTTTTGTTCTATCTACATCAAGTTCTTTTGCCAAAGAACTTGCTGTAACAGGCCCTAATCTAAGCAAATTAAGATAAATTCGCGCCTCAACAGTCTCCAAATCTAAAATTGAGGATAGTTGCAAGATTAGCTCTG
This sequence comes from archaeon MnTg01, assembly GCA_008974855.1. Lineage (GTDB taxonomy): Archaea > Thermoproteota > Nitrososphaeria > Nitrososphaerales > Nitrosopumilaceae > CSP1-1. The sequence goes on along the minus strand of BFAR01000155.1, from coordinate 3,956 downwards.
CCCAATCATCATTTTGAGTACCGGCAGATAGATTATCATCTACTACTGATCCATTTTCCAACATGTTGTTTTCAATATAAAAAATGGGCTCATAAATTAACTGTACACTAATTCGGACAAGCTACTAGATAGTTTTTTAATATATGATAATTCGAAATTATTTGATTTCCAGGTTCTATGAGGAGTGTGATTATAAAAAACAGACAGTTTTTTCTAAATGTTAAATGATTAACCAAAAAAGATATCATTAATTATAAAGAGATAATTTTTTTTAATCAAGGAATTATTACAATCATAAAGGAATAAATGCCTCTAAGAGAATTTTTCAGCAATTGGCAGAACCTCATCATCTGAGAAAAGTAGGATATGGAATGATAGTTGTTTCAGCATCTTTAACTGCCATTGGCTTACTATTCCTTGGCATAGGAGAAAATGTATTGTTTGGAGATGAGATTCAAAGATCAAAAACTCTAGAGTTTGAACAATGCAAAGAAACAGATTTTCTGGGTGAAGAATGCCGAAAATTTGACACCAGACTAAAAGTTGATCAGTTAGATTCAGGTCAGCAAGTTATTGTAGGATTAGAAGACGGTGTTTCTAGCAAGATGCCATAATTTAGTTGGATTTTTTAAAAATAATTTTATTTTTACCGATATCCATTAGCTAGATCTTCCCACATGTTGAGATTAGATGTTAGCTTATTCATTTGGTATAAAGTGCCAGTGATTATTCCTGCTTGATAAAATACATACAAATAGACTTGTGAATCAGTTGGATCACTATTAGTAAGACTCAATGCGATCATTGAAAAGAAAAAAAATGTTCCAACAAATGTAACAATTTTATTAAAAATTCCATTTAAACCAACAATTTTTTTTGTTGCAGTAGCCATAAGAGTAATACTGGAAATAATTAGAAAGGTAATTCCACCATTATTTGAAACAAATTCTGTTGCCCATTCAATTAAACCGTTTTCAAGTATTGAAGCAGCCGGAATTAATGAACCACCTTGAATTGCAAAGTTTACAGAGCTGAAAAGACCACCAATGATAAAGAATAACAAAAATATCTTAATGACGATACGTTTTAGTCTTCCACGTGTTTCAGATGGCATGATTACACGTTCAACAATTTTCATTCCGTAGATTACTCCGATGATAAAGATTGGAATAAACATGAGATTAATTAGAATAGGAGAATCTTGTGTGCTTTGCGATATTTTAGGATGTAAAATTAAAAATAGCAATAACGCACCTATTGCCGCACTAGAAAAAACAAGCAAATTCCCATAATGATGCCTATGAGAATCTAAACTATTCTCCCAATTATACACATTCAAAACTATAAAAAAACAAATTAAAGAAAAGAGAAAAAAATGATTTGTTCAAATAATCAATTCTGTTTACCTTATTAGAAGAGTGTAGGCTAAAATGAACATGAAAATTTCTAGCCCAATCATAATAATTGGATTAATTGTGATGATTGCTGGGATAATTTTTCATCTTCAGGGTCAAGCAATAATTGGTCCTGAATCATCATTCATGTATTCGAATCCAGATTGGATTACATATGGTCAACAAATTGTACTTTCAGGGATTTTAGTATCTGGTTTTGGGGTGGCCCTTAGGATATCAAAGAAAGGCTAAAGAGTAACTCTTAATGTGATGGTGCTGCGAATTTTTTCAAGTTTTCGAATTTTTGATGTAATAAGATTATCCATTTTCTCTGGATTTTCAGTTTCCGCTTTAACTACTATATCATACTCACCATAAGTTATCATTACATTTTTTATTTCATTAATTGTGCGAAGTTGAGAGGTTAGTTCTTGTTCTTTTCCTATTTCACAGCTTAGCAAAATGTATGCCTGTTCCATATTATAGTTATGAGTATGTAAGGTATTAGTTTAACTTACTACTACACTGAGCAAGATTATTCTTTTCAAGATATCTCTGATGATACTCTTCTGCTCGAAAAAATTTCTTTGCAGGAACAATTTGTGTTACAATTTTTTTACCAAATTTCTTAATTGCAGTTTCTTGTAGTTTTTCCTTCAATTTTTTTGCAATCGTCTCTTGTTCTTCATCGTGAAAAAATACTGCAGATCTATACTGCTCGCCAATGTCAGGACCTTGTTGATTGAGGGTAGTTGGATTATGATTATTCCAAAAGAGTGTTAATAGATCCTCATATGATATTTGAGAAGGATCATACTCAATTTCAATTGCCTCAGCATGTCCAGTCCCCCCTGAACATACATCATTGTATGTTGGATTATCAAACTCTCCACCAGCATACCCAACTTGTGTAGATTCAACTCCTTTTACGTGACTAAATAATTCTTCAACACCCCAAAAACATCCAGCAGCAAATGTGGCTTTCATGAACATATGCTTATTTCTTTTGTAATAAATTCTTGCTCAATTTCTTGTATGTCCAAATTACACACAAATCAAAGTATTATCCCGATTTAGTATGATATTTTATGGGTTTCAAGCCTACAAAAAATGATTATTCGGATCAGGAAGAATCCAAATCGATTAAAACCAATACGGATGTACAAGAATTTTACCTTATGGAAAAACTCTATCAAGTTATGAGAGAAGATAAAATTCGAGGGAAGAGGCCATCTGCTAAAGAATTTTATCTTATGGAAAAATTGTATCATGTAATGGTGAATGATAAAAATCGCAATAAAAAATTACTAAAAGCTTTAAATTAAAATCCTGCAAGGATCGGATCTTCTGGCTTCATTATCTCACGCAATACAATAGTTGCATATGAACCTCGAGATAGTGTAAATGTTATCATATTTTGATTAGCTTTGATATCTTCACATTTTATAGAAGAATTTCTAAATCCGCCTTCATTGCTTAGCTCTTGCATTTCCTTTAGAAAAAAATCCTTAGGACTGACTTCTTCAATTTCTAAAATTTTTGAAATTTGATAATTAAATCTGGTTTTTTTGTAATAAGCATACCCAATAAACGGTATTGATAGTCTTTGGGTAGGATCATTTGAAAATTTTCCAAGAGTTCCTGTTTTATCATAACAAACATCTCCTTGTTGAGGCAATAACAATTCTTCCCCGTCGATAAATGCGGCACTTAATGTCTTGTTAAATAAAAAAGATTGATACGCCTGAACAAAAAATCTACGTATGTTAAGAGGAATTACACGTAATGCATTTTTTGGATTTTCATCTTGAATCATTTGATGGACAACTGCACGTTCTAAATCCATTTGAAATGGAATTTCTGGCAGTAATTTAGAAAAATTTGATTTGTCAGTTAGCTTTTCTCGAAGTTTAGAATTTTCTGCTGAATCATATTTTGAGGTATATGATAATAAAAAATGGATTGCTTTTTCATAGTCTTTCTGAATTATCGCTTTACCAATCAAATGAGTTATAGGTCTTTTTGAACCAAACCTTTGATAACCATAAAAATTTAAAATTTTTTTATAATCGTTAAATTGTTCTATTTCATTTGAAGCATCAACGATTCTAATTTTGAATTGGTTTCCAATCATATCTTTTTTGGATAAAGGCTTTTTTACAAAACCAATTCTTTTAATTGAATATTTTTTTTCAGATACACTATCAATGGGTTTTATTTTTTTTTCAGCATATACAAACTGCTCAGTAATTGCAGATGCATCCTTAAGACCAAGAGATTTAAGACGAAGATGATGTTTTTTAAAAATATTTGAAAGGGAATGATTAGTATCAATTCCTTGTTTTTTTAATTTATAGACTGCATAATTTCCTTCTTGAGAGATTGCTGCCATAGCTTTTTTGGATAAAATCTCAGAGACTTGAAAATCCTCAACGTGGGTACGAATTTTACCCCCACATCCTTTGAAGTTTGTACTGTAAACTGATATTCCTATTTCAAAATCAATATTTGGAATCACTGTTCTATTATCACAGTTACAAATTGTGAGACAGTCAAGTCATC